>NZ_JBHXRU010000005.1:0-134230 GCF_042716255.1 Streptomyces sp. NPDC058662
GTCCGGTGCGGTGCATCGCAAGACGGCGGACCACGGCTCGTACTGGACGTACCGCCGTGGTCCGCCAACGCCGCGAGGTGCCGTGCCGGGCGCCGCGACCCGGTGAACCTTTCCGGCCACGGCACTAGGGCGCGGCGGCGAACACCGGGCCGTCGTCGGTGACGCGCAGGCGTACGGGGCGGTCGGAGACGGGGACGGTGCAGCCCTCCTCCGTGCTGCAGCTCGCGTACCCGATCAGTACGGTCGCCTCGCCGTTGCCGTCGGCGCTGACGGGGAGGGTGGCGGTGACGGGTCCGTCCGGGTAGACGGGGACGGGGGCCTCCACGCCGGGCACGCTGATGGTCCGTACCTCGGCTGCGGCCTCCAGTGGCCCGTCGGCTCGCAGGGCTCCGGTGACGGCCATGGTGGTGGGTCTGCCGACTCCTTCGATCCCGGTGGGCGGCAGGTCCTTGCTGTAGAGGTGGAAGCCCTCCTCGTCGGGGGTGAGGACGGCGGTCAGGGTGCCCTGCGCGGAGCGCCAGTCGGACACGGTGAGGGTGACGGTGACGCCGTTCTCGCTGAAGCGGGTCGTGGGCGGCGCGGCGCCCTTGCCGGCCTGTTGGGGGCCGCACGCGGCGAGGGCGGCCAGGGCGAGGAAGGCGGCCACCGCGGGGCGGGCCGTCCGCGCGGAGATCAGGTACGGGGAGCCGTTCATCTGTGCCTCGGTCTCGGTCTCGGGGGATCGGATCGGTTCCGGGCCGCCGTGGACGGCCCTGGGCGCCGGCGGGAGCGGCCCGCTGCTGTCATCACGCCCACTGGCGGAGGAAGGAGTTGATGCCCTCCGGCGTCAGGGCGGGGTTGCCCGTGAGGTGTGTGTCGGTGCGTACCGTGCCGGACGGGGTGACGACGACGAGGACGGGCATCTTGTAGCTTCCGCCCCCGGGGCTGTACTTGCGCAGCAGCGCGGACCCGGCGGAGCTGCCGCCACCGATGTCGATCTTGACCAGGTGGTACGAGGCTCCGAGGATCGCCGTGGTCTGGGGCTGCGCGAACACCTTGTCGGCGGCCTTGCAGTTGCCGCACCAGTTGGCGCCGAAGTCGAGCAGCACCATCCGCCCGTCCGACGCGGCCGCCCGCAGTGCCGCGTCCACCGCCTTCTGGGGGTCTGCCGCACTGTCGTAGCCGGGACCGGGTACGCGCGCCGGCGCGGGGGCGGAGGGGGTACGGGACGGCCGGGCGGTCGTCCGCGCGGCGGTCGCAGACGCCGTCTTCGCGCGCGCGGGGCTCGCCGAGGCGGCGGGCGGAGTGCTGTCGGACGCCGACGGGGAGGCGGAGGCCGTCGGGGTCGCCTCGGCGGACTCGGTGGCGGACGGCGCCTGGGACGGGAGGGCCGCGGACGGCGCCGCGGCCGTGACCGCCGGGGCGGACCGCGCGGCCGGGGACGACGGCCCGCACGCGGCGGTCAGCCCCACCGCGGCCACGGCGGCGGCGACCAGCGGGAGCCGCACGCCCAGGAGCGCGGCGGAGCGGGCCCGGACGCGGCTGCGGACGGGGCGGGGCGTGGGAGAGCGCATGGCGGGGCCACCTCGGGGAGCGGTGCGGAGTCCGGGGCGTGCGGGAACGCCGTCCGGAAGGGTGCGGCCTGCGGCCCGGCAGTTCGCCCGGAACACTGCGTCCCGGGCACCGGGGCCGCTCGGCTGACGTGAGCATAGGACCGCTCCGTGCCGCTCGGGCCCCGTGCGCCCGATCTTGAGGTTCCCCTAAGGAAGAGCTCACCTTCCGCTTCACCGGGACGTACGCGAGGGACGGACACCAGCCGACAAACAGCCGGAAAAGGGAGTTACGTTGAGAGGGGGCGGGGCCGCTCAGAAGGACGCCTCGCGGACGGTGGCCTTCGCCGACGGCGTGATCGTCGCCGTCATGGTCGAACGGTGGTCCGCGCCGGTGAAGGTGACCGTGAGGGAGTCGGCCGCGGTCTGCGAGGTGGAGGTCTTGAAGCCGCGGCCGGGGATCGCGGAGATCAGGCACACGCCCCGGCTGCCGTACCGCACCGTCACCTTGCCGCCCTGCGTGGGGACGGTGTGCAGGCCCGGTCCGCCCTCCTGGCAGTCGACGGCGAGAGGCTTGGGCGAGCTGGTCCGACCGGCCGTGGAGGAGGTCCTGGTGGGGGTGGAGGCCGAGGGCGACGGCCGCTCGGTCGCCGGGGGCGGGACGCTCGCGGAAGGGCTCGGCGGCGGCTCGCTCGGCGAGGGACTCGGCGGCGGAAGCCACGCGGGCGGCGAGTCGATGACCACCGGGGCGGCCCGCGCCACTGGGGGCGTACGGCTGGTCGATCCGACCACGAACTGGACCGTCGCGAGCACGGCGGTCACGCTGGTGACGGTGCACGACAGCCATATGAGCAAGTAGCGCGGAATTCGGGGCACGGCCCCATAGTGGCCGACGGCCAGGGGCGCTTGTCACCGGCTCCCGCTCCAGGCCTCCCCTACCGGCCTCGCGGCTCGGGCTGCCTCCCCGTCTTGGGCTCCCGGGCTCGGGCTGCCGGTGCGGGCATCCCGGTACCGGACGCGGCCGCTGACGCCGACGTCCTCCTGACCCGGTGACGGGTCAGGAGGACGTGTGCCGCTCGGCCGGCGGGCCGGTCACGGCGGGCGCGGCCTCACGCGCGTGTGGGGGAGGCACGCGGAGGCCGGGTCAGGGGGCTTGCGGTTCGCGGCCGGTGACCAGTGGGTCGGCGGCCTGCGGCAGTCAGCTCGGCGTGCCGAAGTTCTGCGTCCACCACGGGCCGCCGTCGCCCTTGTGGACGCCTATGCCGATCTCCTTGAAGGCGCAGTTGAGGATGTTTGCCTTGTGGCCGGAGCTGTTCATCCAGGCCTTCATCACGGCGTCGGCGTCGCTCTGACCGCGGGCTATGTTCTCGCCCAGCCGCGACCACTTGTACCCGGCGGCCTCGACGCGGCTGGTCATGGTGGAGCCGTCCGGACCGGTGTGGGACATGACCCCGCTGCGGGCCATGGTGTCGCTGTACGCCCGTGCGGCCGCGTTCAGCTTGGCGTTCGCGGCCAGCGGGCCGCATCCGGCCGCCGCCCGCTCCTTGTTGACCAGGGCGAGGACGGCGGACTCGGACGGGTCCGCGGCACCACCGGAGCCGCCGGAGCCACCGGAGCCGCCCGACGTGCCGGAGCCCCCGGAACCGCCGCCCGTCGTCGCGGGGGCGGTACGTACGGGCTTGCGCGTCTGCGGCGGGGCCGGCGCGGCGGGCTCGCTCGCCGGGGCCTCGGCCTTCGTGGGAGTGGCGGAAGCACTGGCCTCGGCGCCGGGCGTCTCCGGAGGGAGCGAGCCGGGGGCGGCCGCCGCCTCGGCGGTGACCGCGGGCAGGGCCGGGGTGGGGGACGCCGACTCCGCCCCGCTGTCCGCGCCCGCCGCCCCGGTCTTCGCGCCGGACTTCGCACCGGCGGCGCCGTCGGCCCGGCTGTCCGCTCGCCCGCCGCTGTCGGAGTCAGCCACCGCGACGCCGACCGCGACCGCGGCTGCGGCCGCGGTGAGGGACAGCACGATGCGCGTGCGCACCGCCTTCTTGCGGCGGGCTTCGACACGGGACGGCGTTGCGGGGGTTTGGCTGCGGCTCATGCCGGTAGCACCTCACGGAGAGAATGGGAGGAAGGGGCTCCGGCTGAGCCTAGGACGGTGACCAGCGAAAAGATCCGTTCGGAGCCGTTCTTCAACCTCCCTTAAGGAAGCCCGCAGGATCGGCACAGGACGATTGGGGCCAATCGCCCCCGACGCCGCCTCAGGTGGGCTCAGTCGCCGCCGCCTCCTCCCCCGCAGGAAGACCCGCCGCCCCCGCAGGAGGACCCGCCGCCGCAGCCGTGGCCGCCGCTGTCACCGCCGCCGCCCCAGGACCGGGAGCGGCGCCGCTGGGAAGGAGGCCTGCCCGCCCGTAGCGCCGCGACCGCCAGCACGATGAGGACGAACCCCACCATCACCACGTACTCCATGAGCCGTACCCCCGTTGTTCCGTTCGTTCGCGATCTGTGAACGGGGGATGCCCCGCGCGGAGGTTCCCAAGCCGGGTTTGAGCAAGTTCAGAGCTTGCCCCCCGGGGGGGCGCGCACGCCCTTCAGCGCGGTGATCGCCGGGATACCGGCGGCCTGCATCGCGCTAGGACTCCGGCCCGTTCTTCGGTGCTATGCGGGCGATGCGCAGGGCGAGCTGGATCTCCAGCACCCTCTCCGGGGACTGCCAGTCACGGCCGAGGAGTTGTCCGATGCGGTCCAGGCGCTGCACCACGGTGTTGATGTGCACGTGGAGGGCCTCTCTCGCCCTGGACTGGCTCATCCCGACGGCGAAGTAGACCTGGAGGGTGTGCATGAGGTCGGTGCCGCGTTTGGCGTCGTACTCGACGACGGGGCCCACGGTCTGGCGGACGTATCCGCCCAGGTCGGTCTGGTCCCCGAGGAGTACGCCGAGGAACCCGAGGTCGGTCAGGGCGGAGCCGGTGCCGTCGTGGCCCAGTGCGCGGAGCGCGGCCAGGCAGCGGCGGGCTTCCGCGTGGGCGTCGGCGAAGCCTCCGGGGCCGGTCACGGGGCCGGCGGCTCCGACGGTGACGGGGGAGCCCACGGCGTGGCCCAGTTCCTCGGCGAGTGAGCGCGCGCAGGAGCTCGGGGTGTCGGACGGGTAGAGGAGTACCACGTCGTCGTGGTGGGGGCCGGCCAGTCCCTTGCGGTTCTGCGCGGTGCGGGCGGCCGCGGACAGCAGCCGTTGGCGCGGCGCCGCCTCGGCGTGGAGCACGAAGACCGAGTGGGGGTGGTTCAGGTTCAGCCTGAGGCGGCGGGCGCGGGCCGACAGGCTGGTGGTGTCCGCGGCCCGGGTGAGCAGGTCTCCCAGGAGTTCGCCGCGTACCCGGTCCTCTGCCTCGGCGACGGAGCGCCGCAGGAGCAGGAGCAAGGCGGTGACGACGCTGGCCCGTTCGAAGAGGCGGCGGTCGGCCTCGCTGAGGTCGGCGCGGCCGGTCAGCGCGATGCTGCCGAGGAGTTCGTGTCCGGCGAGGACGGCGCACACCCAGGTGCCCTGCACGGGAACGGCGCGTCCTCCGGCGCGGGAGGCCGCGACGGCCTGCGCCGAGGGGGGTCGGGGGTCTGCCCCGGCCCGGGCGAGTTCGGCGCCCTCGGCGTCGTGGATGAGGGTCCCGCCCTGGAGTACGGCGCCGATGGCGTTCGCGACCTCGGCGATGTCCCCGCCGCGCAGGACGAGGTCGGTGAGCCGGTCGTGGGCGTCCTCGGCCCGCCGCATGGCCTGGCTGTGGGCCTCGATCGTCTGCGACGCCGCGTTGAGGTCGACGAGGGCGGTACGCGTCTCCTCCAGCAGGCGGGCGCTGTCGATGGCGATGGCGGCGTGGTCGGCCAGCGAGGACAGCAGCGCGATCTCGTCGGGGGTGAAGGTGCGGGCGGTGCGGTCCGCCGCGTAGAGGACTCCGATGACACGGGTCCCGACCCGCAGCGGTACGCCGAGGATGGCCCGCAGGCCCTCCTCCGTCACGGCGCTGTCGATGGTGGTGGTGTGCTTGAAGCGCGGGTCGTCGCGGTAGTCGCCGGTGGTGTACGGGCGGGCCGTCTCGGCCACCAGGCCGCCGAGGCCCTCGCCCATGCCGAGGCGGACCTGCTGGAACGCGGCGGACACGCATCCGTCGGTCACCCGCATGTAGGTGTCGCCGGCCTCGTCGTCGTTGAGGGACAGGTACGTGACGTCCGTGCCGAGCAGCAGCTTGGCCCGGTGGGTGATCGCCCGGAGGACGGCGTCGAGGTCCCTGAGGGCAGCGAGGTCGCCGGCGGTGTCGAAGAGCGCGGCGAGTTCCACCTCGCGCCGGCGGTGCTGGATGAGCGTGCGGCGGATGCGCAGCGCCACCTGGGTGGCTTCGGCGATCGCGGCTCTGTCCGGCTCGGGGACGCCCGCGTCCTGGGCGGCCTCGCCCGGACGCGTGAAGTGTTCGAGGGGTGCGCCCTGGGCGAGGAGGTCCAGCAGCTGCCGCACGGCGGCGAACGCCGGTCCCGCGTCGGGCTTCTTCACCGAGGGGGGCATGGGCGGCTCTCCGGGGTTCTGGATGCGGTGGGGTGCGCGCGTACCGGGTGTTCCGCCGGTGGGCGCGGGCCCGGTGCGGTGCCCGCCGTACCACCCGGGGCGGCGCGGTACGGCGGGTGCCCGCTCAGCTGTCGGCCGGGACCCGGTCGTGCTGGGTCGTGCGGCTGCCGGGGACTGTCGCGTCGCCGGGCAGGTGGTCCTGCGCCAGGTTACGCCCGCGGGTCTCCTTGGCCGCCAGCACGGTCAGGGTGGTGACGGCCGCCGCCGCGGCGAGGTAGATCGAGATCGGGGTGGACGAGTCGTAGGCGTCGAGCAGGGCGACCGCGATGATGGGGGCGAGCGCGCCGCCGATGATGGACGCGAGCTGGGAGCCCATGGAGGCGCCGGAGTAGCGGATCCTGGTGTCGAACATCTCGGAGATGAAGGCCGCTTGGGGCCCGTACATCGCGCCGTGCAGGACCAGCCCGATGGTGACGGCGGCGGCGATCACGGGGAACGACTTGGTGTCCAGCATCGCGAAGAACGCGAACGCCCAGCCGGCCATGCCCACCGAGCCGATCAGGGTGACCGGGCGGCGGCCGATCCGGTCGGACAGCGCGCCCCACGCGGGGATCGTGACGAAGTGGACGGCGGAGCCGATGAGGGCGGCGTTCAGCCCCTGGCTCTTGGACAGCCCGAGGTGGGTGGTGATGTAGACGAGCAGGAAGGCCGTGATGATGTAGTACGAGATGTTCTCGCCGAACCGGGTGCCGACGGCGGTGAGGACTCCGCGCCAGTTCGTCCGGAACACCTCGGCCACGGGCGGCTTCTCCTTGACGCCGGCGGCGGCGCGCTCGGCGGCCTTGGCCTGGGCCTCCAGGAAGACCGGGGACTCCGAGACCGATACGCGGATCCACAGGCCGATCAGCACCAGCACGCCGGAGAGCAGGAACGGGATCCGCCATCCCCAGGCGAGGAACGCCTCCTCGGACTGGAACGCGGCCAGCAGCGCCAGTACGCCGGTGGCCAGCAGGTTGCCGCCGGGGGCGCCGGCCTGGGGCCAGGAGGCCCAGAAGCCGCGGTTCTTGTCGTCGCCGTGTTCGGAGACCAGCAGGACCGCACCGCCCCACTCGCCGCCGAGGGCGAAGCCCTGGACCAGCCGCAGCAGGGTGAGCAGGATCGGGGCTCCGACGCCGATGGTGGCGTGCGTGGGCAGCAGGCCCATGGCGAAGGTGGCGCCGCCCATCAGCAGCAGGCTGAGGACGAGGAGCTTCTTGCGGCCGATCTTGTCGCCGTAGTGGCCGAAGACCATGCCGCCGAGCGGTCGGGCCGCGAAGCCGATGGCGTAGGTGAGGAAGGCCAGCAGGGTGCCGACCAGGGGCTCGCTGGTCGGGAAGAACAGCTCGTTGAAGACGAGGGCGGCGGCGGAGCCGTACAGGAAGAAGTCGTACCACTCGATGGTGGTGCCGATCAGGCTGGCGCTGATGACACGCGCGATACCGGTTCTGGGTGCCTGGTTTGGCATGGCGGGGTACCACATTTCGGCTGGGAGCGGTGGTGGGAGTGCGTGCAGGTACGGGAGAGGGCGCGGGGGACGGCCAGGGGAACGGGGGTGGGGGCGGTCAGGCCGCGGTCCAGCCGCCGTCCAGGGGGAGGGAGGAACCGGTGATGTAGCCGGTGTGGGGACCGCAGATCCACAGGGCGACGGCGGCGACCTCCTCGGGCCGGATCATCCGTTTGATCGCGGAGCGGCTGAGCATCACCTCGCTGACGACCTGTTCCGGGTCGATGCCGTGGGCCGCGGCCTGGGCGGCGATCTGCTGCTCGACCAGGGGCGTGCGGACGTAGCCGGGGTTGATGCAGTTGCTGGTGACGCCGTACGGGGCCCCTTCGAGCGCCGCGACCTTGCTCAGCCCTTCGAGGGCGTGCTTCGCGGTCACGTAGCCGGCCTTGAAGGCGCTGGCGCGCAGGCCGTGCACGCTGGAGATGTTGACGACCCGGCCCCAGCCCCGCGCGTACATGTGCGGCAGGGTCCGGCGCAGCAGCAGGAAGGGTGCGTGGACCATGACCTTCTGGATGAGCTCGAAGCGTTCCGGAGGGAACTCGGTCAGCGGCGCCACGTGCTGGAATCCGGCGTTGTTGACGAGGACGTCGACCTCGGCCGGCAGTTCCTCCACGGAGTCGGGACGGGCCAGGTCCACCACGTGGGCCCGGCCGCCGATCTCCTCGGCGACGGCCTCGGCCGACTCCTTGTCGATGTCGACGACGTGGACGAGGGCTCCGGCGGCGGCGAACGCCGTGGCGCAGGCCCGTCCGATGCCGCTGCCCGCGCCGGTCACCATGGCGGTGCGGCCGGTCAGGTCGACACCTGCTGTCCCGTCGAACGCGGGAGTGATTCCGCTTGTCATGGCCGGAATCATGCGGGACACGCACGTGCCACTCCCATGTGCGGGCCCGCCACAGTCGGGCGCCGCCCTGTGTGGGTCTTCACCAACGGGCCGGCTCCGGGGTGGCGTACGGCGGACTCGCGACGGGTTAGCGGCGGATTCGCGACGGGCGTCGCGGCAGGTGGCAGACGCGCGGGAGCGGGGCCCGCAGAGGGACCCCGCTCCCGCGGTCTCGCACCATGTCAGGCGGTGTCAGGTGTGAGCCGGCACCGGGTGAGCAGGCTTTCGGGGTCCGCGGCGCCCGGGCGGGGCAAGGTGCGGCTGGGAGGCGGCTGGACGCCGCGGCCCAGCCAGCCCTCCAGTGCCGTGAAGGCCGAGCGGTGGCAGGGCGTCAGCGGGCGGAGCCGGTCGGGGAAGGCGTCGTAGAGCGAGTCGACGTGCGTTCCTCCCTCGACCCGGTAGTAGCGGAAGAGGTGGCCGCGGCCCGCGGCCCGCACCATCTCTGCGTACACGTCGGACCCCTGGCCGATGGGAAGCAGCACGTCGAGGGTGCCGTGCAGAGTGATCAGGGGTCGGCCTATCCGCCCGGTCAGGGCGATCTTCGCGACGGCCTGGTGGACGCTCCGCGGTCGGGAGCCGTAGTCGTAGTCGCTGTCGCAGGCGGGCGAGCCCGGTGCGCAGAACGGCGTTCCGGCCTCCAGCGCGCCGTCGTAGCCCGGATCCAGTTCCTCGCGGTAGATCCGCTGGGTCAGATCCCAGTAGTACTGGTGGTGGAAGGGCCACAGGAACTCCGAGCCGGTGGGGAAGCCGGCCGCCGTCATCTCGCGGTGCGCCCGTTCCGCGCCCTCGCCGCCCGCCGCGTACGCGGGGTAGGCGCGCAGTGCGGGCGGCAGGAAGGTGAGCAGGTGCGGCCCTCGCGTCCGCCAGAGCGTGCCCTCCCAGTCCACTCCCCCGGAGTACAGCTCGGGGTGGTTCTCCAACTGCCACCGCACCAGGTAGCCGCCGTTCGACATACCGGTGGCCAGTGTGGTCGAGGGGGGCCGGTGGTAGCGCTGCCCGACCACGGCGCGGGCGGCCCGGGTGAGCTCGGTGACGCGGGTGTTCCACTCGGCTATGGCGTCGCCCGGGGCGGCGCCGTCCCGGTGGAAGGCGGCGCCGGTGTTGCCCTTGTCCGTGGCAGCGAAGGCGTAGCCCCGGGACAGGACCCAGTCCCCGATGGCGCGGTCGTTGGCGTACTGCTCGCGGACTCCCGGGGAGCCCGCGACGACCAGGCCGCCGTTCCAGCGGTCGGGCAGGCGGATCACGAACTGCGCGTCGTGGTTCCAGCCGTGGTTGGTGTTGCCGCGCGAGGTGTCCGGGAAGTAGCCGTCGATCTGGATACCGGGCACCCCGTCCGGAACGGGCAGCGCGGCCGGGGTCAGCCCCGCCCAGTCGGCCGTGTCGGTGTGGCCCGAGGCCACGGTGCCGGCCGTGGTGAGCTCGTCCAGGCAGGACCTCTCCTGCCGTTCGGCGCCCGGCACCTTCAGCCGGGACATCGACGCGCAGTGGCCCGCCGTCCCGGCTTCGCCGCCGGGCTGGGCCGCCGCCGGGACGGCGGCCACGACCAGGAGGGCGGCCGCCGCCGCGGCTGCGCGCCGCAGGGTCCGGGTATGCCGCCGCTCGGGGCTCGATCGCCGCGGCGGCGGGGGGACGTGCGGTGCTCGGCGCACTGGGGGCACGGGTACCTCCGAGAAGGGTGGGGTCGGCGGGCAAGCGGACGCTATGCCGCCGGCCACCTCCCCGGTCAGGGCGCCGGGCACCACAAGCCCGGTCCCGGACATGGGGTCGCGCACCACAGGGCCGCGGCGCGCCCCGGCCGGCGGGCGGTCAGGAGCACATTCCGTCGGCGAGGACGTAGTAGCCGGCGGGTGACTCCTTCAAGGTGTGCGTGACGAAGGTGTTGTACAGGCCCATGTTCTGGTTCGATCCCTTGGCGTAGGCGTAGCCGCCGGCGGTGGTGGCCCGACCGGCTTGTACGTGCTGGTAGTTGCTCGCGGTCCAGCACTTGGCGGCCGCGCCGGTGGTGGTGGCGGCGACCTCGGCGGAGCGCACGCCCTCCGTACCGGCCGCGTCGCGGGCGGCCACGCTGTAGTGGTGGGCGGTGCCCGCGCTCAGGCCCGTGTCGGTGAACGGGGCGGCGGTGGGTGTGGCGACGCGGGCGCCGTCCCGGTACACCGCGTACGAGGCGGCGCCCGCGACCGCGTTCCAGTTCAGGGTGACCGACGTGTCCGTGGCTCCCGTAGCGCTCAGGCCGCCGGGGGCCGGCAGCCCTCCGGGGTCCGGGGCGGAGCCGTCCAGGCCGAAGAACGCGGTGACCCAGTGGCTGGAGCAGATGGAGCGGATGAAGTTCGCGGTCCCGGCGGCGCCGCACTGCTGGGCGCCGGTGCCGGGGTCGACGGGGGTGCCGTGAGCGATGGAGGGCACCCGGTCGACCTCGACGGCGACCGCGCCGCCGGGCGCGAGGTACTGCTCCCTCCTGGTCTGGTTGGGGCCGATGGTGGAGGTGCGGTCCGGGGCCTGGTCCAGACCGTGGAGGGCGGTCCACTGGTCGCGCAGTTCCACCGCGTTCCTCGGTACGACCGTGGTGTCGTTGTCGCCGTGCCAGACCGCCACCCGCGGCCAGGGGCCGTTGTACCCGGGGTTGGCGTCGCGGACGCTCTGGGCCCAGGCCGAGGGCGTCCGGTCCACGCCGGGGCTCATACACGTGTACGCGGCCGAGACGGTGTCGGCGCAGCCGTAGGGAATACCGGCGATCACCGCGCCCGCCGCGAAGACGTCGGGGTACGCGGCGAGCATCACCGAGGTCATCGCGCCGCCGGCGGACAGTCCGGTGGCGTACACGCGGGCCGGATCCGTGCCGTAGGCGGAACCGGCGTGCGCGACCATCTGGCGGATCGAGGCGGCCTCGCCCTGGCCGCGCCGATTGTCGCCGGGCTCGAAGAAGTTGAAGCACTGGCCGGCGTTGTTGGCGGCGGTGGTCTCCGCGAGGACCAGCACGAAGCGCTGCTGATCGGCGAACTTCGTCAGGCCCGAGTTGTCGGCGTAGATCTGGGCCGTCTGGGTGCAGCCGTGCAGCGCGACCACGACGGCCGGGTTGGCGGGCAGACCGGCGGGCCGGTACACGTACATGTTCAGCGCGCCCGGGTTGGCGCCGAAACTGCTGACCTTCTGCAGGGCGACGCCTGCCTCGGCGGCGGCCGGTGCGCCCGCGGGCGGCAGCAGGGCCGCTCCCGCCACCAGGGCCACGACGGCGGTCAGCCGGCTCAGGGCACGGCGCCCGCGCCCTCTCCCTCCCGCGGGACGCCGGGGGCCTCGGGGCGGCGGCGACAGCGGCGGCGGACTCGGCTCCGGCTTGGGTGCCGGCGCTGATGCCGACGTCGATGTCGACTTCGGACGTATCGCGAACAACGGCATGGCGGTGGCTCCCTCGGCGGGTGACGCACGATCGGAACGGATCGCGCGACCCCCCGGCACGGCCGTCGACGAGGTGGCCGGCACCTGGGGGTGGCCGCAAAGGTAGGAGCGGAGGTCGCCGCCTCAGAATGGCGCCGCGCCCCACAGCCTGCCGCTGCGACTGCGTTCCTCGCCCCGTTGCGTCGCGAACGCCGTCCTGCTAGTGCCATGACCGGCTCAGGCACCGGCCACCAGGTCCGCGGCGAGCGCCAGTTCCGCGCCGGTCGCCGCCCGCACCTCGTCCACGCTCACGCCGGGAGCCACCTCACGCAGCACGAACCCGGACCGTGTGACGTCGAGTACCGCGAGATCGGTGATGACGCGGTGCACCACACCTCGCCCCGTGAGCGGCAGTGTGCATTCCCCCACCAGCTTGTGCGAGCCGTCCCGGGCCGTGTGCTCCATGAGGACGATCACCCGGCGGGCGCCGTGGACCAGGTCCATGGCCCCGCCCATCCCCTTGACCATCTTCCCCGGGATCATCCAGTTGGCGAGGTCGCCGAAGGCCGACACCTGCATGGCGCCCAGGACCGCGACGTCGATGTGACCGCCCCGGATCATGCCGAAGGACAGTGCGGAATCGAAGGCGGACGCACCGGCGGCGAGAGTGACCGTCTCCTTGCCCGCGTTGATCAGGTCGGGGTGGATGTCCTCCTCGTGCGGGTACGGTCCGACGCCGAGGACGCCGTTCTCCGAATGGAGGACGACCTCGACACCGGCCGGCATGTGGTTGGGGATGAGGGTGGGCAGGCCTATCCCGAGGTTGACGTACGAGCCGTCGGCCAGCTCCCGGGCGGCCCGGGCCGCCATCTGCTCACGTGTCAGGGCCATCAGGCGGTCTCCTCGGTACGCGGTCGCGCGGTGCGCCGCTCGATGCGCTTCGCCGCGGCCGGATCGCCGGCCGCGACACGGATGACACGCTGGACGAAGATGCCGGGCAGATGGACGCGGTCCGGATCGATCTCGCCCGGCTCGACGAGCTCCTCGACCTCGGCCACGGTGACGCGTCCCGCCATGGCGGCGAGGGGGTTGAAGTTGCGGGCGGAGGAGTGGAAGACGAGGTTGCCGTGCCGGTCGCCGACCGCCGCCCGTACAAGCGCGAAGTCGGTGGCGATCCCCTCCTCCAGGAGGTACGCGCGACCGCCGAAGGACCTCGTCTCCTTGGGCGGGGACGCCACGACGACGCCTCCGTCGGGGGCGTGGCGCCAGGGCAGGCCGCCGTCCGCGATCTGCGTTCCGACTCCCGCCGGCGTGTAGAAGGCCGGTATGCCCGCTCCCCCGGCCCGCAGCCGCTCGGCCAGCGTGCCCTGCGGGACCAGCTCCACCTCCAACTCGCCACTGAGGTACTGGCGGGCGAACTCCTTGTTCTCCCCCACGTACGAGCTGGTCATACGGGCGATCAGTCCTTGGCGCAGCAGCAGGCCGAGGCCCCAGTCGTCCACACCGCAGTTGTTGGAGACCACGCGCAGGCCGCCGACGCCGCGCCGGCGCAGGGCCTCGATCAGCACGCCGGGTATCCCGCACAGTCCGAATCCGCCGACCGCCAGGGAGTCGCCCTCCCCCACATCGGCGACCGCTTCGAGGGCGTCTCCGACCACCTTGTCCACACTCATCCACCACTCCCTCGCCCTGACCGCACACCCCGTGCCGGCTCCGGTCCGGGGCGTACGGATCAACTGGGTGCGAGCCTAGGAAGCGGGTCGCGGGCATGCGATGGCGCCAGACCCCACACCGCGCCGCCCCAGCATGTGGGACCGACCCCCCCGAACCCGCGGCGCGATGCCCGGACCGCGGACGCGGACACCGCGCGCAGAACCCGACGCACACGAGCCGATCCCCTGGATCGCCGCCCGCCCGGCCACACTGGAGCCATGAGTGATCAGCACGCCACCGGCGACCAGCCCAGCACCGGCCGCGGCCGGGGCCAGACCCGCGAGCCCCAGTACCGCCACCACCTCCGGTACGAGAACCCGGCCGGCCAGGCGTGGACCAGCCCCGAGGGGCACACCCTGCGCACTCCGTCCGGCCTCACCGTCGTGACGTGCGCCTGCGGCCTCACCACCGAGGCGCTCGCGAGCGACGACGCGCGGCTCGTCTACGAGGAACACCGCAACGCGATCCGCGACGAGATCGCGTGAGCGGACGGAGAGTCCCGGACCGCGGGTACCGGGTCGGCCGGTGACCGCGGCCGCCCGGTCGTCCTCCGGGCCGCCGGCGCCACTACCGCGATGCTCTCGGTCTCCCCGGTCGGGAACCGGTACCGTCGCAGCCATCGAGCCGCCCGTCCCCGGCACGGTCGCGGGGCACCGGTCCGACGGTCACTTGTCAGCCTCACCGGGAGATACGCATGCGGATGCTGATCAACAGTCCGGAGTCCGTGGTCGCCGACGCCCTGCGCGGGATGGCCGCCGCGCATCCCGATCTGGACGTCGACGTGGAGCGGCGGGTGGTCGTACGGCGCGACGCGCGGGACGGGCGCCGGGTCGGGGTGGTGTCCGGGGGCGGCTCCGGCCACGAGCCGCTGCACGCCGGCTTCGTGGGGTACGGGATGCTGTCGGCCGCGTGTCCCGGGGAGGTGTTCACCTCGCCGGTGCCCGACCAGATGGTCCGGGCCGCGGGGGCGGTGGACACCGGGCAGGGTGTGCTGTTCGTCGTCAAGAACTACACCGGGGACGTGCTGAACTTCGATATGGCCGCCGAACTCGCCGAGGAGGACGGCCTGCGGATCGAGCGGGTACTGGTCGACGACGACGTCGCGGTGACCGACAGCCTGTACACCGCCGGACGGCGCGGCACCGGCGGCACCCTCTTCGTCGAGAAGATCGCCGGGGCCGCGGCGGAGGAGGGGGCTCCCCTGGAGCGGGTCACCGCGCTCGCCCGGCGGGTCAACGAGTCCTCGCGCAGTTTCGGCGTGGCGCTGAGCCCGTGCAGCACGCCTGCGAAGGGCAGCCCGACCTTCGACCTGCCCGACGGGGAGATGGAGTTGGGCATCGGGATCCACGGCGAACCGGGGCGGGAACGGCGGGCGGCCATGCCGGCCCGGGACATCGCGGAGGTCGCGGTGGGCGCCGTGCTGGAGGACCTGGCCGGGGTGGGGCCGGGCGGCGGCGGCCCGGTGCTGGCGCTGGTGAACGGGATGGGGGCGACTCCGCTGCTGGAGCTGTACGGATTCCACGCGGAGGTGGCGCGGGTGCTCGCCGAGCGGGGTGTGCCCGTGGCGCGGACGCTGGTGGGGAACTACGTCACGTCGCTGGACATGGCGGGGTGCTCGGTGACGCTGTGCCGGGCGGACGACGAGCTGCTGCGGCTGTGGGACGCCCCGGTCCAGACGGCCGCCCTGCGCTGGGGCCGCTGACGGCGGGGTGGAACGCGAGGTGGCCGGGGAAGGATGGGGCGGACCGCGGTCCGGGTTTCCGGGCAGTGCGAGGGCAGTGCGAGGTGAGGAGATCCCGTGCGTGACGCAGACTTTTTCCGGCGCTGGATGGAGGCCGTCGCGGCCGCCGTGGAGCGCGAGGCGGACCGGCTGACCGAGCTCGACTCCGCCATCGGCGACGCCGACCACGGAAGCAACCTGCTGCGGGGGTTCAGGGCCGTACGGGCCGCCCTCGCGGCCGAGGTCCCGGCGGCGCCCGGCGACGTACTGCGCCTGGCCGGTCGGACGCTGATCTCTACGGTCGGCGGCGCGTCCGGGCCGTTGTACGGGACGCTGCTGCGGCACGCGGGCAAGGAGCTGGGGGCGGGCGCCGAGGTGGGTGACACCGAGCTGGCCGAGGCGCTGCGGGCGGGGGTCGACGCGGTGGCGCGGCTGGGCGGGGCGGCGCCGGGCGACAAGACGATGCTGGACGCGCTGGTGCCGGGCGTGGCCGCGCTGGGTACGTCGTACCGGGCGGCGGCGGACGCGGCGGAGGAGGGGGCGCTGGCCACCGTGCCGCTGCGGGCGCGCAAGGGGCGGGCCAGCTACCTCGGGGAGCGGAGCATCGGGCACCAGGATCCGGGCGCGGCCTCCTCGGCGTTGCTGCTCGGGGCACTGGCGGACGTGGCGGACGGTGCGCTGTGACGGGCGGGAACGAGGACGGGAACACGGGCGCGAGCACGGGCGCGAGTACGGGCGCGAGCACGGGCGCGAGCACGGCCGGGCGTACGGCCGGGCCCGCGGGGGGCGGTCTGGTCGGCATCGTGCTGGTGTCGCACAGCGCGGCGGTGGCGCGGTCGGTGGCCGAACTCGCGCGCGACCTCGCTGGAGGCGGCCCCGTGTGCCCGGTGGCGACGGCGGGCGGGACGGCCGACGGCGGACTGGGGACGAGTGCGGAGCTGATCGTCGCGGCTGCGCGGGAGGTGGACGGGGGCGCCGGGGTCGCGCTGCTCGTGGACCTGGGGAGCTCGGTCCTGACGGTGAAGGCGCTGCTGCTGGACGAGGAACTGCCGTCCGGCTCGCGGCTGGTGGACGCGCCGTTCGTGGAGGGCGCGATCGCCGCGGTGGTCGCCGCGTCGGCGGGCGCGGCGCTGGACGCCGTCGCGTCCGTGGCGGCGGAGGCGTACACGTACCGCAAGGCGTGACCCGTCCGGGCGCGGGCCGCGTCGCCCGGAGGGGCGGGCAGCCTGCCCCGGTCGGGACGGGGACCGGTGTTCCGGGCGGTGCGCTCCCCGTCGTACGGGGGGTCGGTGCCTAGCATGGCACCGTGCGAGCAGCCCACCGGACGCCGTCCGGCCGAACACCTCCGGCCGCCTGTCTCCACCTGGCCGTCGTCACCATCGGCTTCACGCTGACTTTCTGGGCCTGGGACCTGATCGCCCCGCTCGGCAGCGACTACCGGGACCGGCTCGGCCTGAGCTCCCTCCAGCAGTCCCTGCTCGTCGCCGTGCCGGTGATCGTCGGCGCGCTGGGGCGGGTCCCGGTCGGCGCGCTCACCGACCGCTACGGTGCGCGGCTGATGTTCCCGCTGGTCTCCGCGCTCACCATCGTCCCGGTGCTGCTGCTGATCCCGGCGCGTGACTCGTACGCCGCGACGCTGGCCGTCGGTTTCCTGCTCGGCCTGGGCGGCACCACGTTCGCCATCGGTGTCCCGCTGGTCAACTCCTGGTTTCCCCCGGAACGCCGCGGGTTCGGCCTCGGCGTGTTCGGCATGGGGATGGGCGGTGTGGCGCTCTCGGGCTACTTCACCCCGCGGATGGCCCGGGACGACGAGAACCTGCCCTTCCTCGTGGTGGCGGCCGCACTGGCCGCGTACGCGCTGCTCGCCGCCCTGCTGATCCGCGACCGGCCCGATCGGCCGCTGCCCACCGCACCGCTCACGGACCGCCTCGGCCGGGCCGGGAGGCTGCGGGTGACCTGGGAGCTGTCCGCCCTCTACGCGATCGGCTTCGGCGGCATCGTCGCCTTCGGGGTCTACCTGCCGACGTACTTGAAGACCTTCTACGCGTTGTCGCCGACCGACGCGGGCACCAAGGCAGCCGGGTTCGCCCTGGTCACCGTGGTCTTCCGGCCGCTCGGCGGTTGGCTGGCCGACCGTGTCCATCCGGCCGTGGTGACCTCGGCCGCCCTCGGCGTCGTCGCTGTGCTCGCCATCGTCCAGGCCTTCGACCCGGCACTGGATCCGGTCGGCACGATCTGCCTGCTGTGCATCGCGGCCGGACTCGGAACGGCCAGTGGCAGCGTCTTCGCCCTGGTGTCGCAGGTGACTCCGCAGCCGCAGGTGGGCAGCGTCACCGGCATCGTGGGCGCGGTGGGCGGCCTGGGCGGCTTCGTGCCTCCGCTGGTCATGGGCGCCGTGTTCAGCGCCACCGGCTCCTACTCCATCGGCTTCATGCTGCTGTCGGACCTGGCCCTGGCCGGCTGCGTCTACGCGTACGGCCGCATGCGCGCGGCGGGCCCCGCCGAACGGCCCGCTCCCGCGCGGACCGCCGCCGATCCGGCCCGGTGACGCCGCCGCCGTCCGGACCGGTCGCGTACGGGCTCAGCGCACCTGTATGCCGATGAGGCAGGTGTCGTCGTCGGTGTCGGAAGCGCTGTAGGTCAGCAGGTTGTCGAGATGCCGTTCGAGTGATTCCGCGGGTCGTGAGGCCACCGCCAGCAGCTGCGCGAGGGAGTCCGTGACGGATACGTCCCGGCGCTCGACGAGGCCGTCGGTGTACATGAGCAGGATGTCCTCGGACTCCAGCTGCACCTCCTCCTCCTCGAACTCCACGTCGGGCAGCGCGCCGAGGAGGAGGCCGGAGGTCATGGAGAAGGAACGGGCCTGGGTCCCCCGCACCAGGACGGGCGGCAGGTGTCCGGCGCGGGCCCAGCGCAGGGAGCGGGTGTCCGGGTCGTAGATTCCGCAGACGGCCGTCGCGGTGAGGTGGCTGGTGAGGTGGTGGGCGACCCTGTTCAGCCAGGTCAGGAGCTGGGCGGGACCGGCGCCGGTGACGGCGAGGCCGCGCAGGGCGTTGCGGAGGATGACCATGCCGGTGGCGGCCTGGATGCCGTGCCCGGCGACGTCGCCGACGCTGATGAGGATCTTGTTGTCGGGCAGGACCACCGAGTCGTACCAGTCGCCGCCGACGAGGGAGTGGGATTCGGCCGGGCGGTAGCGCACGGCGATGCGGATGCCGGGGACCTCCAGGGGGGCCGGGGCGGGCGGCATGATGGCTTGCTGCAGTTGCAGGGCGAGCTTGGTGCGGTCCGCGGACTCGGCCTCGCTGTCGGCGAGTTGGTCGCGGGTGGCCGCCAGCGCGACCTCGGTCCAGTGCTGGGACGAGATGTCCTGGCAGGCCCCCCGCACGGCGATCAGGCGGCCGTGGTTGTCCAGTACGGGCTCCGCCACCATGCGGATGTGGCGGACGATCCCGTCCGCGCGGTTGAGCCTGAAATCGACCGAGGACTCCCGCAGTTTGTGCAGGAGGGTGCGCAGGAAGCGGCCGACGGAGTTGGCGTCGTGCGGGTGGACGTGGCTGGTCAGTTCCTGGAGCGGCACCGGGGAGGCTGTCGCCGGCATCCCGAACAGGGCGAAGAGCTGGCCGTTCCAGCTGATCTCGCCCGTGGTGCTGCTCTCCTCGAAGCCGCCGACGCGGCCCAGGCGCTGGGCGTGCTGCAGCAGGGTCGCGAGCCGAGCGGTCTCGTCCTCGAACTTCCAGATCAGGAGCAGGGCCGAGCCGTGCCGGCTGATCCTGACGTCGGCCACCGTGGTGAGTGGGACCTCGTCGACGATGGCCGTCAGCGCGGTGTGCGGTGCCTGGAAGGGCTCGCCGGTGGCGTACACGCGCTCCAGCATCGAGAAGAGCCCGTGGTCCTCGGCGGCCATCGGGTAGGCCTCCAGGAAGGGGGCGCCGATGACCATCGAGTTGGGGCGTCCGGCGGGGTCGGCGAACCGGGCGTTGGCGTGGTGGATGCGGAAGTCGGCGAGCTGTCCGGCCGGGTCGAGGCTGGGGGTGAGGACCAGCACCGGGTCGTCCAACTGCTGCGCCAGGTCCGTCAGTTCCGCCACGCCCGCGAGGTGCGGTACGGGGGGTGTGCGGAGAGCGGGGTCGGGGGCCTGGTCCTCCAGGGTGTGGGCGCACAGTTCGGCCAGGGCCTCCAGCTGCCGCCGGAGGGGGAGCGACGGGGGCGGGACGGACCCGGGCCAGCTCATCTCCAGTACGCCGATGATGCGTCCGCCGGTCCCGGCGGGGACCATGACGCGTCCGCCGTTCGGGTGGTGGCGCCGGCCGATGGTGGGGATGCCCGAGTCGGCGAGGCAGTCCACCACGGTCAGGTCCCGGTTGGTCACCGCCAGCCGTGCGCAGGTGGCCACCTCGGGGGGGACGTAGCGCCAGCGGTCGGCGTCCTCCGCGGTGAAGCCCGCCTGGCCCGCGAGGGCGAGTGAGGAGTCCGGGCCCACGGACCAGATGGCGACCCCGTTGGCGCCGAGGGCTCCGAGTGCGTTGTCGAGCAGGGCGGCGGCGACGGCTTCCGAGTCGCTGGCGGCGAGCATGCGGCTCTCGACGGCCCGCAGCCGAACGGCGGGTGCCGCTTCGGCGTCGGCATCGGGCTCGCCGTCGGCGGCCTTGAGGAACTCCTGCGCGATCTCGCTGACGTGGTCGCGCGCGGCCTGGTTGATGATGTCGACCGCGAGGGCGAGGGCCGTGGTGTTGGCCTGTTCGGCCAGCTTGGCCAGCTGGCGGGAGGCCTCGCCGGGCCCGCACCCCAGACGCCCCACCAGGATGCCCTTGGCCAGCTCGATCAGCGCGCGCCCGTCGGCGTCCTCCTGCGCCGCGAGGGCCTCTTCGCGCAGGCGCTGGACGGTGGCGGCCAGGCGGCCCACCTCGCTGGACGGGGCGGTGGCGGAGGCCCTCACCGCACTCTCCAGCCCCTCGCGGGCCGATGCCCCCGGCGTCCCCGGCGTCCCCGGTGTTTCTTGCGTCGCCGGTGTCCCAGGTGTCCGGCGTACGTCGAGAGAGGCCTCGACGCCGTTGGTCTCGCGGGCGGTGGAATCAGGCACGGGAGGCTCCCGAGGCGTCCTGGGGCAGGAGCCACTGACGGAGCAGGGCGACGAGGTCGTTCGCGTCCACGGGCTTGGTGATGTAGTCGCTCGATCCGGACGCGATGCTCTTCTCCCGGTCGCCCGGCATGGCCTTCGCCGTGACGGAGATGATCGGCAGCCCCGCGTACTCCGGCATGCCTCTGATCTCCGCCGTGGCCGCGTATCCGTCGAGTTCGGGCATCATCACGTCCATCAGGATCAGGTCGATGCCGGGGGTGCTCGTCAGGGTCTCGATGCCCTTGCGGCCGTTCTCCGCGTGCAGGACCCGGATGCCGTGCAGTTCGAGGATCCCGCTGATCGCGTACAGGTTGCGCGGATCGTCGTCGACGACGAGGACGGACTTGTCCGCGAGGCTCGCGTCGACCTGGGCGTGGTCCGGGAGTACCTGGTCGCCCTCGGGCCGGACGAGGGGGAGGACGTCGCGCAGGCGCTCGACCGACAGGTGCAGGGCGATCCGCTCCCGGAGTTCGTCCAGGCTGCTGAGTACCTCCAGGTGGTGCCCGGTGGCGTGCCGCGCGACCTCGTCGTGCAGGTCCCCCGCCATGCGCCGGTTGTCGTGGGCGAGAACGGGGAGCGAGGCCAGGGCCGTGTCCCCGGCCAGGGCGCGGAGGAAGCGCAGCGCCTCGCCGTTGCCGTCCAGTTCGAGGACCACGCAGTGGAACGGTGACTGGGCGAGCATCGTGGCGGCGTCCCCGGAGGTCAGGGCCGTCACGACCTCGACCCGCTCGGCGGGGTCGGACGCGGCCCGCCCGGCGGTCACGTCCGCGGCGGCGCTCTCGGCGACGAGGGTGAGGAGGCCGTTGGCGCGTTCCTCGATCACCAGCAGCCGTCGGGGGTGGCCGTCGGCCGCCGGATCCCCGCTGCCGGCGTCCGGCTTCTCGTCCCGGTCGGCGCTCTCCTCCAGGGCGGGCGCCCCGGCACTGTGGTCGGACGGGGCCGAACCCGTGACGGGCAGGTACAGCGTGAAGGTCGATCCCGTTCCGGGTGTACTGGTGGCCGTGACCACGCCGCCGAGGAGGCGGGCGATCTCGCGGGTGATGGACAGGCCCAGGCCCGTCCCGCCGAACTTGCGGCTGGTCGTGCCGTCGGCCTGCTGGAACGCCGCGAAGATCACTTCCAGCTGCTCCTCGGCGATGCCGATGCCCGTGTCCGCGACCTTGAAGGCGACGACCGATCCGGAGCGCGCCAGCTCCGCGGGGAGTTCCGCGGTGTCGGCCGGCTCGATGCGGACCTGGACCCGGCCGCGTTCGGTGAACTTCACCGCGTTGGACAGCAGGTTGCGCAGGATCTGCTGGAGCCGGGCGTCGTCGGTGAGGAGGTCTACGGGCACGCCGGGCGCCGTGGTGATGTCGAACTCAAGGCCCTTCTGCGTCGTCAGCGGACGGAAGGAGGCCTCCACGTAGTCGAGGAGCTTCTTGAGGGACACCCGCTCCAGATTGACGTCCATCTTGCCCGCCTCGACCTTGGACAGGTCGAGGATGTCGTTGATGAGCTGGAGGAGGTCGGAGCCGGCGGAGTGGATGATGCCCGCGTACTCGACCTGCTTCGGGGTCAGGTTGCGGCCCGGGTTCTGGGAGAGGAGCTGGGCGAGGATGAGGAGGCTGTTGAGCGGGGTGCGCAGCTCGTGGCTCATGTTGGCCAGGAACTCCGACTTGTACTTCGACGCCAGGGACAGCTGCTGGGCGCGGTCCTCAAGTTCCTGTCGCGCCTGCTCGATCTCCAGGTTCTTCGTCTCGATGTCGCGGTTCTGGGTGGCGAGGAGGGCGGCCTTCTCCTCCAGCTCCGCGTTGGACCTCTGCAGCTCGTCCTGCTGGACCTGCAGCTGCTCGGAGCGGGCCTGGAGCTCTCCGGTGAGGCGCTGGGACTCGCCGAGGAGTTCGTCGGTGCGGGCGTTGGCGACGATGGTGCTCACGTTGACGCCCACCGTCTCCATCAGCCGTCCGAGGAAGTCGCGGTGGACGGGTGTGAACGGCTTGAAGGAGGCCAGCTCGATGACGCCCAGCACCTGGTCCTCGACCATGATGGGCAGCACGATGAGGTTGGCGGGGGCGGCTCCGCCGAGCCCGGACGAGATGAGGTAGCCGGCCGGCACGTTGTCCGTACTGAGGATGCGCCGGCTGCGGACGGCCTGGCCCACGAGGGTCTCGCCGGTGCGTACCCGCTGGGCGGCGGGGCTGTCGGCGGGCCGGCCGAACGATCCGATCAGGGCGAGCCAGGTCTCCCCGTCGGCCTCCTCGGCGAGGTAGAAGGCGCCGTAGCTGGCCTCGACCAGCGGAACCAGCTCGTCCATGACGAGTTCCGCGACGACCGCCAGGTCGCGGTGGCCCTGCATCAGGCCGGAGATCTGCGCGAGGTTGGACTTGAGCCAGTCCTGCTCCTGGTTGGCACGCGTGGTCTCGCGGAGCGAGCCGACCATGGAGTTGATGTTGTCCTTGAGTTCCGCGACCTCGCCGGAGGCGTCGACCGTGATCGAGCGGGTCAGGTCGCCCTCGGCGACCGCGCTGGCGACCTCGGCGATGGCCCGGACCTGCCGGGTCAGGTTGCCGGCGAGCTCGTTGACGTTCTCCGTCAGCCGCTTCCAGGTCCCCGAGACACCCTCGACCTCGGCCTGGCCGCCGAGCCGGCCCTCACTGCCCACCTCGCGGGCCACGCGCGTGACCTCGGCGGCGAACGCGGACAGCTGGTCGACCATCGTGTTGATGGTCGTCTTCAACTCCAGGATCTCGCCGCGCGCGTCCACGTCGATCTTCTTCGACAGATCACCGTTGGCGACGGCCGTCGTGACGAGGGCGATGTTGCGGACCTGGCCGGTGAGGTTGTTGGCCATGGAGTTGACGTTGTCGGTCAGGTCCTTCCACGTTCCCGCCACGTTCGGGACCTGCGCCTGCCCGCCCAACCGGCCCTCGGTACCCACCTCACGCGCCACACGCGTCACCTCGTCCGCGAACGCGGACAGCGTGTCGACCATCGTGTTGATCACCCCGGCCAACGCGGCGACCTCGCCCTTGGCCTCCACGACGATCTTCTGCGACAGGTCACCGCGGGCCACCGCGGTCGCGACCTGCGCGATGGACCGCACCTGACCCGTCAGGTTCGAAGCCATCACATTGACGTTGTCCGTGAGGTCCTTCCACGTACCCGACACGCCCCGCACCGTGGCCTGGCCGCCGAGATTGCCCTCGGTTCCGACCTCACGGGCCACCCGGGTCACCTCGTCGGCGAAGGCGGACAGCTGGTCGACCATCGTGTTGATGGTCTCCTTCAACTCCAGGATCTCGCCCCGGGCGTCGACGCGGATCTTCTGCGACAGGTCGCCCTGCGCCACCGCCGTGGTGACCTCCGCGATGGAACGCACCTGCGCGGTCAGGTTGTCGGCCATGAAGTTCACGGAGTCGGTCAGGTCGCGCCAGGTCCCCGAGACGCCCTTGACGTCCGCCTGCCCGCCCAGCCGCCCGTCGGTGCCCACTTCGCGCGCGACGCGCGTCACCTCGTCCGCGAAGGCGGACAGCTGGTCGACCATCGTATTGATGGTCGTCTTCAACTCCAGGATCTCGCCCCGGGCGTCGACACGGATCTTCTGCGACAGGTCGCCCTGCGCCACCGCCGTCGCGACCTCCGCGATCGACCGGACCTGCGCGGTCAGGTTCCCGGCCATGAAGTTCACCGAGTCGGTCAGGTCGCGCCAGGTCCCCGAGACGCCCTTGACGTCCGCCTGCCCGCCCAGCCGCCCGTCGGTACCCACCTCGCGGGCCATACGCGTGACCTCGTCGGCGAACGCGGACAGCTGGTCGACCATCGTGTTGATGGTGTTCTTCAGCTCCAGGATCTCGCCCCGCGCGTCCACGGCGATCTTCTGCGACAGGTCGCCCTTGGCGACCGCCGTGGTCACCTGGGCGATGTTGCGGACCTGGTCGGTCAGGTTGCCGGCCATGAAGTTCACGGAGTCGGTGAGGTCCCGCCACACCCCGGCCACGCCCGGCACCTCGGCCTGGCCGCCGAGCCGCCCCTCGCTGCCGACCTCGCGGGCCACGCGGGTGACCTCGTCCGCGAAGGAGGAGAGCTGGTCGACCATCGTGTTGACGGTGTCCTTGAGCTCCAGGATCTCGCCCCGGGCCGCGACGTCGATCTTCTGCGAGAGGTCGCCGCGCGCGACGGCGGTGGCCACCTGGGCGATGTCCCGGACCTGGGTGGTGAGGTTGCCCGCCATCGCGTTGACGGAGTCGGTCAGGTCGGCCCACGTGCCGGACACGCCCGGGACTACGGCCTGACCGCCAAGGGTGCCCTCGGTGCCCACTTCGCGGGCGACGCGGGTCACCTCGGAGGTGAAGAGCGAGAGCTGGTCGACCATGCCGTTGAAGACGGTGGCGATCTCCCCGAGCAGCCCGTCGGTCTCGTCCGGCAAGCGGGTACCGAAGTCACCGTCGCGTACGGATGTCAGCCCGGCCAGGAGTTGGCGGAGCTGCTGCTCACCCACCGCCCCCGAAGTCTTCGCACCTGGTACGGCGTCCACCGGCTTGACCATTCCCTGCCCCATCTCCACTGACGCTCGCATTCGAGTGACAGGCTAAACCAACCCCAGCTTCCCCTGCGGCGCCCGAGCGGCGCCAGGCCTGGACCAGGGGGGAGAACCGCTGTGATTCCCGTCTCGCGCTCAGGCCCGTGCCGAAACGGCCCTTCGGTACGACGCGTACAAGCCGCGAGCACGCCGAACGGGCCCCGCCGTAGGGCGGGGCCGGGGGGCGGCGAGGCGGTACGGAAGTTGCCGTCGCGCGCGGGGTCAGGCGGCGAGCATGCCCTCCCGGAGGCGGGTGAGGGTGCGCGAGAGGAGCCGAGAGACCTGCATCTGGGAGATGCCCAGGCGTTCACCGATCTGCGCCTGCGTCATCTCCTGGCCGAAGCGCATGTGCAGGATGAGGCGGTCGCGCCCGTCGAGCTCCTTGAGCAGCGGGGCAAGGGTGTGGATGTCCTCGAAGAGCCCCATGGCGGGATCCTCGCTGCCGAGCATCTCGGCCAGCGGGCGCGAAGCGGTCTCGGAGGATTCGTCCTGCTCGTTGTCGAGGGACTGGCTGGAGTGGCCATTGGCGGCGACCAGGCCCTCGATCACCTCTTCGTCACTCAGTCCGAGGTGGTCGGCGAGCTCCCGGACCGTCGGCGAGCGGTCGAGCACGGTGCTGAGGTCTTCCTTGCCCCGGGCCAGCGCGATCCGCAGCTCCTGCAGGCGGCGCGGGACATGGACGGCCCACGTGGTGTCGCGGAAGTGCCGCTTGATCTCCCCGGTGATGTAGGGGAGGGCCAGGGTCGTGAACTCGTTGCCGAGGGAGGGGTCGAAGCGGTCGATGGCCTTGATGAGGCCGATCGTGCCGACCTGGATGATGTCCTCGATGTCCGTACCGTCGGTGCGGTCGCGGAAGCGGCGGACCGCGAACTGGACCAGGGACAGGTTCATCTCGATCAGCGTGTTGCGCACGTACTGGCGCTCGCGGGTGCCCTCTTCCAGGGTGCGCAGCCGCTCGAAGAAGACCTTGGAGAGGGCCCGGGCGTCGGCGGGCGCCACCTCGCGGGCGTCCGGGATGCGGGGAAGCCCCGTCGGGGCGGCCGTGGCCGTCTCGGCCGCGGCCTCAGCCGTACCGGCTGCGGAATGCGTGGTGAGGGTGTCCATCTCAGCTCCCCGGGACTCGATGTTCGTGACCGAGGACTCCCCCCGACACCGCTGCCTGTTCGGCCGCTTGCCCAGATCATTGCTCCTCGGACGCACACCCGTCAAGCAATACGTGAAATGTATTTCGTGATTCTGGCTGCCGTAGACCTCACGGGCGACGCGGGAACCGGAACGGCGAGGCCTCCGACAGGGGTCCCGCGGCCGTGGCGGGCAACGCGTCCGGGAGGCGCGGGGCGGCGGTCCCGTGCGGGTGCGGGGCCGGTTCCGTACGCTGGCGACATGCGCATGCGGCCCACTCTGAGCTGGACCCCGACCGGGGACGTCCCGCCCGGCACCACGGATCCGGAGCCGGTCGCCGCCGCGCTGGCGGCCGGCGGTGTGCTGGTGCTCAGCGGGGCGGGCATCTCCACGGAATCGGGGATCCCCGACTACCGCGGTGAGCACGGGAGCCTGAGCCGGCACACTCCGATGACCTACCAGGAGTTCATCGCCGGCCCGCAGGCCCGGCGCCGCTACTGGGCGCGCAGCCACCTGGGCCGGCGCGCCTTCGATCGCGCCGGACCCAACGCCGGCCACCGGGCCGTGGCGGCGTTCGAGCGGCACGGTCTGCTCTCGGGTGTGATCACGCAGAACGTCGACGGGCTGCACCAGGCCGCCGGCAGCGAGGGCGTGGTGGAACTCCACGGCAGCCTGGACCGGGTCCTCTGCCTCTCCTGCGGGGCTGTCGGCTCACGCCGCGAACTCGCCCGGCGGCTGGAGGAGGCCAACCCGGGCTTCGACCCGGTGCCCGCCGCGCTGAACCCGGACGGTGACGCCGACCTCACCGACGAACAGGTGGCGGACTTCACGCCGGTGCCCTGCGCGCGGTGCGGCGGCATCCTCAAACCGGACGTGGTGTTCTTCGGGGAGACCGTCCCCCGAGAGCGGGTCGAGCACTGCCGCGAGCTGGTCGGGGCGGCGACCGCGCTGCTCGTCCTGGGCTCCTCGCTGACCGTGATGTCCGGCCTCCGGTTCGTCCGCGAGGCGGCCCTGGCCGGGAAACCCGTACTGATCGTCAACCGCGACCCGACCCGCGGCGACCGGCATGCCGTCACCCGGGTCGCCCTGCCCCTGGGGGCCACGCTGACCGCCCTGGCCGACCGGCTGGGCGTCCCCGTCCCCTCGGCGGACCACTCCGCGCGGTGACATCGAGGACGCCGGCCGCCCCGGATCGCACGGGCGGCGGCTGGGCCCCTCCCCCGCCGCGGCGCCGTGCTCGGCCGCCGGCGCGGGCCCCGTTCAGGGGCGGCGGTCACGGATCCTGCCGGCCGTCTCCAGGGTCCGTACGGCCGCGGCCTTCAGCTGCGGCCGCTCCCGCACGAAGCGGCGGACAGCCCGCGACGGCTCGCGGCTGAGCCAGTGGACGGCCGCCGTGGGCCCGGGGCGCAGGAGGGCGCCCTCGTGCACCGTGAGCTCCCGCGTCTTGAGGGAGTCCTTGTAGGCGGCGTCGCCCCTGCCGAAGTCGAGCATGTCGATGCCGGCGGCGGCGGCCGCCTCGATCATGCGGAGATGGAGGACGAGACCCGGCGAGAACTTGGCGAGGGTCCGGTCGTACGCGGGGAACCAGCAGGACAGGACGGTCCGGGAGCGCAGCCCGAAGTGTGCGGCGACCGGCCTGTCGCCCGCGTAGAGCACCGACAGGACGCCCGAGCAGGCGGGCGCGCTGGTGTCGGCGAGGATGCGCACCAGGTTGAGGATCCAGTCCTGGGCGAACCGGTCGCGCCGGCCCGTGCGGCGGTACTGGGCGGACTTCCACCCCATGAGCGTCCGCAGCGCCGCGGGGTTCCGCTCGTCGAAGACGAACCTCAGCGGTCCGACCTGCCGTCCCAGGCGGCGGTCCTGCGCCAGCGTCGACTTCAGGAACTTGCGGGAGCGGGTGCGGAGCAGGTTCTCGTACGGGGCGTACCCCCCGGGGAGGTCGACGACGGGAGAGGCGAACCGCCCCGTCGCGAAGGGGAGGAACAGGTCCTGCCCGCTTTCGAGGTGGTTGTACTCCCACACGGCGAGGGAACTGGCGCGCAGCAGCTCGCGCGGGTCCAGGCGCAGGTCGGGGCGCAGGACAGCGCCCTGGCAGTCGGAGACGCCCAGGCCGATCGCGCGGCCCCGGCCCCAACGGCCGCGCTCGAAGGGGAAGAAGCCCACGGGCTCGCCGCCCCGGCGCACCACCGCGACCCGCGCGCCCGGCCGGACGCGGCCGACGGACTGGCAGAACTGCGGACTCATGAAGGGATTGGCCACAGGTGCTGTCCCGGCCCGCAACTCCCCCCACACTTCCACGTCTGTCGCACTCAACTCGGCAGGGTGGATCACGTCGATGCGCTGGGTGGTCACATGGGCTCCTGCTGCTCGGATGACTCAGGGGACGGTGACCGGCCGCCGGCCGCACGGGGCGCGGGGCGGCGGCCGGGGCCGGGGACACGGGCGCACGGGCATGACGCGGTGTCCGTCAGCACGTGGGGAGGGGCGCCGCCGCCGGACGTACTTGCCGGCGCAAGGGGACGGGTCGGGAAGCGGGCTCGGGAAGCGGGCGCGCCTACGGCCCCGCGACTGCCGCGGTGCCGGCCGGCCGCGGGCGACAGGGGCGGGGCGGGCCGCGGCGCACCACCGCGTCGGCGAGGAGGAGTTCGTGCGGGGACGCGCTCGTCTGGCTGCTTCGAGGGCCGGCGAAAGGCCGCGGGTCCTGCGCGTCGGCCGGCGTGTTCCCGGGGACGAGCAGCGCACCCAGCCCCGCGGCCGAGGAGCCCGCCTCCTCCCGCGCTGTGCTCGCGCACCACGCGCAGGCGGCGTCCGCGGCGTGCGGCGCCCAGCCGACGGCGAGGGCCAGGTCCAGACGGGACGTCGGGGCGCCGCCGGGGGCAGACCGCGTCAGTCCTCTTCCGGACGCCGGAGCGCGGGGAGCGAGGAGAGGTGGGGGGAACAGGTACGAGCAGGCCGTCATGAGATGACCCATCCTCGGCGAGAAACCGTACGCCGCGCCGGGGAATGAGATGGCTGGTACATCCGAACTTTCGCGCTACCCAACCCCCTAATGAGTGCCCCGCCGAACAAGTGCCCCGCCGTACGACGTGGCGGCATCCGCGCGCCGGGGCTGAGCCGGTAGCCGCCCCAGGGACCGGACGCGGATTCGACTCCGTAGCCGAGGTCCCGCAGCGGGGTCCTGCTGGGGCGGGCGGAAGCGCCTGGGCGTGAAGCCCGCCTGGCGGATGAAACCGATCCCACGGCGGGTCATCCGTTCTGCCTCTCGACGCACGGAAGCTGAGTCCGTCCCGCACGTTCGGGCCTGGTCTGGGTAGGGGGATACGCGTACGGAAAGGGGCGGACATGAGCGCCAGGGAGAAGATCAAGGCCAAGGCCGAGCAGGTGGTCGGGAAGGCCGTGCGGAAGACGGCGCATGCTCTGGGCAAGGAGACCACTGCCGCCAAGGGCGCCGCTCTGCAAGCCCGGGGCAAGGCCCGCTCCGCGAGGGAGAAGGCCAAGGACGCGTTCAGGTTCTGAGGAGCACGTGACCCGGGCGCCGCGCACGGCCCTGCGGCACGGCGCGAGCGGGCGTTCAGACGGTGCGGGTGACCGTGACCAGGACGGTGACGGGGGCGGCCGTACCGTGCCGGGCCAGGCAGGCGGTGACCGCGGCCCGTACGTCCTCGCGGACCTGTCGGGCCGCGTCGACGAGACGGCGGTCGGAGCGCAGGACGCAGCGCACTTCCACGTGCCAGCCGCCCTCCGGGGTGCGCCGGCAGCGGATACCGGCCGTTTCGCGGTGCGCGGTGGCCCCGGCCACCGGGGCGCGGGAGCCCGCGCGGGAGCCGGCTGGTCCGCGAGCGCGCGCTGGGGTGCGGCTGTCCCGGAAGCGTTGCGGGCCGCCGCGGCCGCCGCCCGCACAACGGATTCGCGGCGCGCGGCGGTCATCGTTCGCTCAGCTCGAACCGCTCGGTGCCCGGGCCGCGGGAGCGCTCCAGTACGGCGTTGATCTCCAGGTCGACGACCGTGACGGTGAGGCCGAGGACGTGCTCAGCCGCGTCGAAGACGGCCTGGCGCACCCTTTCGGCCCGTTCCCGCAACGGCTGGTCGAGCGCGGCCGCCACCGTGATGGCGACGACATGGACGGAGCGGCGGCCCTGGACGGGGGTAAGGCGGCAGCTGGCGGCGCGGGCGCCGGGGACGGTGTCGGCGGCCCGGCGCAGCACTTTCGCGGCGGCGCTCTCGGCGATGCGCAGATCGCGGTCGGGATCGTCCAGCCAGAGCATCGCCCCCAGCCGTACCTCGGCGCGGACCGCGTCGATGACCCGGTTGGCGAGGCTGCGACCGTCGGGCTGCTCCTCGGCGCGCAGGGCGCGCGTGGCCCGGTCCAGGACGGCGAGCCCTGCGGCGGCCTCCTGGCAGTACGGGCAGGCGGCGGCGTACGGGTCCTGCGCACCGGCGGGGGCGCGGGCCTGCTCCCAGGCGCGGCCCAGCGGGTGGCCGCAGGGCAGCGGCTCCGCGCCGGGCGACCGCTCGGCGGCGTCAGGGGTCGAGGGCGCCGCGGCCCCCGTGGTGCCCGCGGCCTCGGGCCCGTCGCGGGAGGTGAGGTGCGGGTCGTCTAGCGCCATGGGCGCATCGCCTCCATCAGAGCGCGTCGTGCGCGGAAGAGCCTGCCGCGCACCGTCTGTTCGCTGCTGCCCACCACATCGGCGATCTCCTCGTAGTGCAGGCCGTGCAGCTCCCGCAGGACCCAGCACACGCGCAGCTCGGGGCGCAGTTCCAGAAGCGCTCGCGCCAGTGCGGCCGTCGCCGCGTCCGACTCGGCCACGCGGGGCGGTGAGCTGTCCGCATCCGCGGCGGCCGGTTCGGGGACGACGTCCAGGGGCAGCGGGCGGGGCCGGTTGCGCAGGGTGTTGAGGCAGCGGTTGGTGACGATGCGGTACATCCAGGTTCCGAACGAGGCTCCGTGGCGGAATTCCGGCAGCCGCCTCCAGGCGCTGAGGAAGGAGTCCTGGACGGCGTCCTCGGCGTCTGCCCGGTTGCCGAGCAGACGCTGGGCGAGGGCGAGCAGCCGGCTGCCGTGCCGGCGGACCAGGATGGCGAAGGCCTCGTCGTCCCCTTCGGAAGCCCGTACCGCCAGGACACTGTCGGCCAGGTCGCCGCAGGTGTCGCGGTCCGCGGGGGTGCGGGCGACGGGCTGCGGCGCCGGCCGCAGCGAGAGGTCCGCGCCGTACGAGGGTGGGGATATGGTCCGATTGCGCATCCGCCGCTCGCTTTCTTCCCGAGACGGTCCCGCGGCCTGCGTACGCATTTCGATGGTAAGCGGTGCGCGCCGCACGAGCCGGATGAGGATTTCCGCCGGGGTGTGTCCAAAGCATGAGGGCACCGCACCGGTGCCCGGACGGACACCCTGGGGAGGTCCTCATGTCGGACACCATCAACCCCCTCGCGGGCGGGAGCGAGTCCCGCCCGGCCGGTAAGGCCCTCACCGGCCGTACCGGCGCGGGGACGGCTCCCGAGACGCGGGGCCGGACGACCATCGCCGACAGCGTCGTCGAGAAGATCGCGGGCATGGCCACCCGCGAGGTCCCGGGCATCCACAGCCTCGGCTCGGGCATGGCCCGCACGCTGGGGGCGGTGAAGGAGAAGGTCCCGGGCGGGCGTCCCAGCGTGACGCGCGGCGTGAAGGTCGAGGTGGGCGAACGGCAGGCCGCCGTCGATCTCGACGTGGTCGTGGAGTACGGCGTCGCCATCGTGGACATCGCCGCCGACGTCCGCACCAGCGTCATCACGGCTGTGGAACGCATGACCGGCCTGGAGGTCGTCGAAGTGAACATCGTCGTCGACGACGTCCACCTGCCGGACGAACCGGACGACGAGGAAGCCGAGGGCCGCGTGCAGTGACCCCCTTTTCCGGCCCCCGGCATCCGCCGACGGGCAGCGAAGCGATCGACGTGAGATACAGGTGAGTGAGATGAGCGCAGCAACCACGGGTCTGCTTGCCGGCATGGCCCTGGGATTCGCCGCCTTCTTCGGCGGCTTCTGGGCATTCCTGCTCGTGGCGTTCCTGGGCCTGGTGGGCCTGATCATCGGCCGCATGCTGCAGGGTGACCTGGAGCTCTCCGACTTCACGCGCTCCCGGGACCGGCAGTGACCCCGCTGCCCGACGCCTCCTCCCCCGGTGCGGACGCGCGGCCGGTCCTGCCGGCCGCCGAACGCGGCGCCACGGTGATCCCGGACAAGGTGGTGGCCCGTATCGCGGCCCGCGCCGCGCGGGAGGCTCTGGCCACGCAGGCCGATACGTCGGCCGCACAGGTGAGCCTGGCCGCTCCGCACGCTTCGGTCACGGTCGGGAGCGGTACGGCGCGGCTGGGACTGACCCTGGACCTGCCGTACCCGATCGACCTCGCCCGTGCCTCCCGCGAGGTGCAGCAGTACGTCAGCGAGCGGGTCGCCCATCTGACCGGGATGCGGGTCACGGAAGTCACCCTCGCCATCGAGCACCTGGTTCCCTCCGGCGGCCAGGGGGACCGGCGCGTGCAGTGAACCGGTCCGCAGGCACACCGGGAAGGAGAGCCGGTATGGAACGGGACCAAGACCACCCGGCCGAGACGGAGCGGGTCACCACGACCGACAAGGCCGACCCCCGCACGGTGGGGCAACCGGCGAGGCAGGCCCCGGCCGGTCCGCGGCCGCGCGTCGGGCGCCCGTGGTCCGCGCGCCGGATACCCGCCGCGCTGACCGCCCTGCTCATCGGAGCCGCGGCGGGGATCCTTCTGTTCGACCTCGTCAGGGTCCGTACCGGCAGGCCCGCCGCGGCCTGGCGCACGGACCTGGCCGACGAACTGGCCACACGCCCGCTGGACGACCTCTGGATACGGATCGGCGCGGCCGTCATCGGCCTCCTCGGCCTCTGGCTCCTCGTACTGGCACTCACCCCCGGTCTGCGCCACCGGATGCCCCTCCGGTCCCCCGATCCGCGGATGCGCTGCCTGCTGGACCGCGACGCCGCGGAACTGCGTCTGCGCGATGCCGCCATGCGCGTCCCCGGGGTCAGTGCGGCCAGAGTGCATGTGTCCCAGCGCCGCGTCGGGGCCCGGGCGGACGTGCGTTTCCGCTCCCCCGCCGACGTCAAGGCCGACCTCCAGGTGGCGCTGCGGGAGGAACTCGACCGGCTCGCCCTGGCGCGCCGCCCCGGGCTGGCCGTACGGGTACGTCCGCGCGAGAAGTGACAGACAGGAAACGGATCCCATGAAGAGGAAATCGGCGATCAACCGAGTCCTGCTGGCCCTGACCGGCATCGTCCTGCTCGGCTCGGGCATCCTGGTCCTGACCGGCAGCTTCGACCTGTACCGGCGCTGGCGGATGACACCGACCGACGGGTGGCCGTTGACCACGCCCCGCCACGTCCTGCTCGGCGCCGCCGACCGCACCCGCTGGACGGCCCAGGGGTGGTGGTGGCCCGTGGTCATCGCCGCTCTGGCCCTGGTCGTCCTGCTCGCCCTGTGGTGGCTCCTGGCGCAACTGCGGCGCGCGCACCCCGGCCACGTACCGCTGGGTGGACCACCCCCCGTGGACGGTGTGGAGCTGCGCGAGGGCGCCCTCAGTGACGCGCTGGCCGCCGACGTGGGACAGCAGCCCGGTGTGCACCGGGCCCGGGCCCGGATGGCCGGCTCGGCCAAGCATCCGGAGGCCTACCTCGACCTCACCCTGACCCCCGACGGTGAGCCCCGCTCCGTCCTGCAGGCGCTGGGCGACGGCCCCCTGGAGCGCGTCCGCCGCTCCACGGGCCGGATGCGGCTCCCGGCGACGGTGCAACTGCGGGCGACGCCGCACAAGGCCCACCGCGCCGACTGAGGCAGGGCCCGTCCGCACGCGCGGCCCGATCAGGGAGCAAGCGACCATTTAGGCAGATAGTTCGCTTAAAGGGCTTGCTGGGGGGTAGGGAAGAAACGCACATGGTGTGGGAGGTGAGAGAGATGGCGGCAGGCAAGAAGGTCAAGAACATGGCGAAGAAGACCAAGGGAAAGGTGGAGGAGACCACCGGCCGGGCTGTCGGCAACGAGAGCCTGGAGGCGAAGGGGGCTCGCAAGCAGATGGCGGGCGACGCGAAGCAGACCGTGCAGAAGGCCAAGGACACCCTGAAGCACTGATCCCCCGGCCGGCACTGATCCCTCAGGCCGTGGGGACCGGACACCGTCGAGAAGGGCCGACGTCCTGTCGGCCCTTCTCGACGTCGCGCGGCCCTCGACCGGCACCCGTACGCCCCTACCGGCGGCGCCGGCGCCGTGGGCGGCTCTCCTCCTCGGCTTCGCCGGCTTCGTCCTCGCCTCCCCCGTCGTCATCCTCGTATGCGTCATCCTCCTCGTACTCCGCCTCCTCGCCGTCCTCCGCCTCCTCGTCCTCGCCCTCAGCCTCCTCGTCCTCGTCGGGTGCGTCCTCGTCCTCGTACGCGCCGTCCTCGTCGTCGTAACTCCCGTCGTCCTCCTCGTCCTCCTCGTCCTCCTCGTCCTCCTCGTCCGGCTCTCCCTCCTCGGACTCCTCGTCTCCCTCGGCCTCCTCGGCCTCTTCGCCTTCCTCGTACTCACCCTCCGCCTCGTCCGCGTCCTCGCCTTCCTCCTCACTCTCCTCGTCCAGGGCCTCCTCGTGGGTGCGGACCACTTCGCCGTCCCGGATCTCGCCACGCCAGCCTTCCGGCTCGTCGGTGCTGAGTGATACGTGACGCAGGAAGTGCTTGAGGTCCAGGCGCAGGCGGCGGCCCTGGGCGCGCCACAGGTTGCCGGTCTTCTCGAAGAGGCCGGAGGGGTAGTACTCCACGACCACGACGAGCCGGGTCAGCGACGGAGTGAGCTCGTGGAAGCTGACGCAGCCGCGGGTCGTTCCCTTGGCTCCCTCGGAGGTCCACACGATCCGCTCGTCGGGTACCTGCTCCTGCACGGTCGCTTTCCATCCGCGCGTCGAGGGACCGACTTTGACCTTCCAGTCACTGGTGGTGTCGTCGTTGCGCGAAACGTCGCGGACTCCCTTGGCGAAGCCGCTGAAGTCCTCGTACTGCGTCCAGTGGTCGTACACGGTGCGGAGCGGTAGGCCGACGTCGATGAACTCGATGATGTTGACGACCTTGCCGCCGCTCTTACGGCCCTTCTTGCCCTTGCCGAAGAGCTGCGAAGCAGCGTCGGTCACCTTGTCCTTGAGCCCGCTGAACTTCTGGCCCACCATGGCCTTCACCGCCGAGTCGCCCTGCAGCATCCGCCCGCCGACACCGGCGACGTCGGAGAGCTTGCCGTTGCCCTGCGCCACGTCCTGGAGTTGGTCGGTCACCTCCCCCAGCTTCCCCGACGCCTTGTCCGCGAGCTGCTCGGCCTGGGCTCCGAGGAACGAGGTGACCTCTTCCAGCAGTTGGTCCAGCCCCGACTTCGATTCCTGCGCGCTGGCGCGTTCTGACTGTGCCATGACCTACCTCCGCGTGGACGGCTTGCGGCCCGGCGTCTTCTTCGCGGCCGTCTTACGTGCGGGAGTACGCGTCGCGGTCTTCTTCGCCGGCGCCGTCTTCCGTGCGGGAGTACGCGCCGCGCTCTTCTTCGCCGCGGACTTCTTGGCGGGCGCCTTCTGTGCGGGCGCCTTCTTGGCTGCGCTCTTGGACGGTGCGGGGGCCTTCTTGGCGGCGGCGGATCGCGGTGCGGCCTTTTCCGCAGCACCCTTCTTCGCCGGTGCCTTCTTGGCCGCGGCCTTCTTCGCCGGCGCCGCCTTCTTGGCGGGCGCGGCGGGCTGGGAGGGGCGCGGTCGCCTCGCGCTCTTACGGGAGGGCGCTTCGGAGCTGGTGCGCGCGCGGGTCGGCGGCCGGCCGCGCCTGCGGGGCGGCGGCTCCTCCTCGGGCTCCTCGTCCTGAGGCTCCTCGTCCTCAGGCTCCTCGTCCGCGGGTTCCTCGTCGGGCTCTTCCTCGTCCTCGCCCTCTTCCTCGCCTTCCTCCTCGGGCTCTTCCTCCTCCTCTCCGTCCTCCTCGTCCTCCTCCGGGCCCTCCTCGTCGGCGTAGTCCTCCTCGTCCTCGCCCTCGTCCTGCCCTTCGTCCTCGGATTCGTACGCGCCCTCGTCCTCGTCCTCGTCCTCGTAGGGCTCCTCGTCGTCCTTCGTCCCGCGGCCCCCACCGGCCAGGCCGAGGGTCCGGGTGTGGAGCGAGTCGGCGAGCTCGGCGAGCTTGCGGTCCGCCGCGGCTCCGAGCGCCTTCTTGCCGGCGTCCAGGGCTTCGCCGCGCAGCTGGTCGCTGATTTCGGCGAACTGGGGCATCTCCTTGAGCTTGCCGAGCCCCTGCGTCATGAGCTGGCCCGGCTCAAGGCCGAAGCGGCGGCCGGCGAGGTACGTGGCCACCGTGAAAGCGAGGCGGCCCTTCTTCGTTCGTCCGAGTACATAGCCCCCGGCCACGGCGGCCGCGAGCGCGATTTTCGCTGAGTCCTGCATGAGCTGATCCCTTCACCAGGGCGCTGCGGGGTTGTGCGTCGCCGCCCAGGCACACCGTCCGGGCCTGCGGAGTGGGCCGGTCGGCGTCCTGCGCCGACGGCCGAAGAGACGGCCATTGCCAGGCGGTCCGTAGTCCGCCTACCCCCGAAACAAGCGTTATGTCCCTATATGATGAAATTATAGTTTCAGCAAGCTGTGTTCCCCCAGTGGAGTGACCACATGGCCGCAGCAGAACCCCAACGTCCGAGGAGAGCCCGCCCCCGCCCGGCCGCCGACGCGGAGGAGCCGGAGCGGCCGCCGGCGCGTCGCGCGTCCTCCGAGCGGCGGTCAGGGGTTCCCGACGCGGCCGCGGCGATGCGTTCCGCGGCCGGGCAACTGGCCCAACTCCTCGGGAGGCCGCCCGACTCCGTCTCGTCGCTCAAGCCGACCGAGGACGGCTGGGAGGCACAGGTGGAAGTGGTGGAACTAGAGCGCATCCCCGATACGACCAGCGTAATGGCCAGCTACAAGGTCGCCCTGGGGCCCGAGGGACAGCTGGTCTCCTACGAACGAACCCGCCGGTACAGCCGAGGCATGATCGACCGGCCGACCTGAGGACGGGCAGCCCGGGAAAGGAGGCGTCATGACCATGGTGCCGCAGAGCGGCAGCGGCGTAAGCAGGGGCGGAAGCAGCGCGGGTGGCAGCAGTAGCAGCCTCTATGACGTGTTGGAGCTCATTCTGGACCGCGGTCTGGTCATCGACGTTTTCGTCCGCATCTCGGTGGTGGGCATCGAACTCATCAAGATCGACGCCCGCATCGTCGTGGCCAGCGTCGACACCTACCTGCGGTTCGCCGAAGCATGCAACCGCCTCGATCTCGAAGCGGGCCGCAAGGCGCCCGCCCAGCTCCCCGAGGTGGTCGGGACCATGATGGAGGGCGGCGCCCGCGGCAAGACAAAGGGCGCGCTCGGCGGGGCGGTCGACGCGGTGACCGAGTCCCTGAGCAGCCGTTCCGCCAAGCGGGAGGAGCGCGAGGAGGAGGAAGCGGTCGAGGAGGAAGCGGCCCCGAGGAAGCGGCGTCCCGCCCGGCGCCCGGTCCGGCGGGAGAGGGAGTAACCGATGGTGCTCTACGTGTACGCGATCACCGGCAAGGACCATCCCCACCGCCTCGACGGCCTGACCGGCGTAGGTTCCGACCCCTCACCCGTGCGTACGGTCGCCGCCGGACCCCTGTGCGCGGTGGTCAGCGACATCTCCGAGGAGGTCCGGCCCAAGCGCAGGGACCTCCAGGCGCATCAGCAGGTGCTGGAGTCCTTGATGGCCGACGCCGTCGTCCTGCCGCTGCAGTTCGGCTACTTCGCCTCCGACGACGAGGCCGTCCAGCAGGCTCTGGAAGAGGAGACGGACAGGTACCTCGCGACGCTCGCGCGGCTCGACGGCTGCGCCGAGTACCACGTCAGGGCATCGCAGGCGGACGAGGACGAACTGCTGCGCCGGATCCTGCGGGATGTACCCGAGGCGAGGGAACTGAACGAGCAGATCCGCGCCGGCGCGCAGGACCCCCAGCTCCCCCTCGCGCTCGGGGAGCTGATCGCCCGCGAAGTGCAGGAACGGCAGGACGCGCTCGCGGCGGGACTCGTCGAGGCGCTGATCCCCTACGGCCGGGAGCACACCACCCATCCGCCCTCCAGCCCCGACTTCCTCAACCTGTCGCTGCTGGTGCCCCATGACCGGACGGAAGAATTCCTGGCGGCGCAAGCCGGACTCGCTCGGCAGATCGAGGGCGGCGTCGACTTCCGGCTCACCGGCCCGCTGCCCCCGTACAGCTTCGTTCAGTGACCGGGAACAGACACCAGGAAGGAGGACACGGACATGGGACTGCTGTCGCAACTCTTCACCCTTCCCGTCGCACCGGTGCGGGCCGTGCTGTGGGCAGCCCAGCGGGTCGCGGACAAGGCCGAGGACGAGTACTACGACCCGGCCCCCGTGTGGCGCGAGCTCGCCGACCTGGAACGGCGTCTGCTGGCAGGCGAGATCGACCAGGACATGTTCGACCGCCGGGAGGACGAGCTGATCGACCGGCTCACAGAAATCGCAGAGTTCCGCCGGCAATTCTCCTGACGGGGATGGGGAAACGAGGTCGTCATCGTGTCTGAGCCACTACCCGGCCGACTCGGCTCCTTCCCGTCCCGCGCGGCCCCGGCGCCGTACGGGCAGAGCACCTCAAGCCTCGCCGACATCCTGGAAAGGGTCCTGGACAAGGGAATCGTCATCGCCGGGGACATCCGCATCAACCTCCTCGACATCGAACTGTTGACGATCAAACTCCGCATTCTGGTCGCCTCCGTGGACAAGGCGAAGGAGATGGGCATCGACTGGTGGGAGCACGACCCGTCGCTCTCCTCACGCCATACCGGCAGTCCTCTCGAACAGGAGAACCGCCGCCTGCGCGCCGAGCTGGAGGCCCTGCGCCGCGATCGCCTCGACGGCGAGGAGTTCCCGCCGCGCGCCGCCGCTGAGGAGCGCGGGGAGTTCGAGGAGTCCGAGGGATACGAGGAACCGGACGCATACGGAGAACCCGGGAGAGGTACGGGCGGCGGGACCGCCCGGAGGCGCCGGCCATGACCACGTCCGACGACGCCCTCACCTACGTCTACGCGGCGGCGCCCCTCACGGCCGACCTCCGCGACGTCCTGCGGGGCCTGCGAGGGATCTACGGAGCCCCGGTCCTGTTCGTCCCCGCGCCGCCCGGCACCGGCCGCGGCGACCCACCGGCGGCCCTCGCCTTCGCCACCAGTCGCGTACCGCGGCGGGACTTCAGCGAAAGCGCGTTGAAGAACCACTTCGAGGACCTGGAATGGCTTGAGGGTGTGGCCCGGGCGCATCACGACGTCGTACAGGCGCTCTCCACCCGCACCACGGTCCTCCCCCTGCGCATGGCCACCGTCTACCAGGACGACGACCGCGCCGCCCAGGCGCTCGCCGAGCAGTACGAGGCCTTCGCCGAAAGGCTCGCCCGGCTCACCGGCCACACCGAGTTCGGGGTGAAGATCTACCTCGCGCCCTCCGCGTCCCCCGCCGCCGGCGCCGACACCGGGACCGGGGCCGGCGCCGCCACCAGCCCGGGCAAGGCGTACCTCCAGCGCCGCAAGGCCCAGCACAACGCCCAGGAAGCCGTGTACAGCCAAGCGCAGCGAGCGGCGGAGACCGTGGGCGCCATCGCCTCCCGGTACGCCTCGCAGCACGCACGACACCCCACCCAGCGCGGGGCCCTGACCGGTCCGGGCGAGAACGTGGTCAACGACGCCTACCTCGTCCCGGACCCGTACGGGGAGCCCTTCCGCGCCGCCGTCGAAGAGGCCGTCAGCGCCTTCGACGGGGTGCGCGTCGAAGTGACCGGGCCCTGGGCTCCCTACTCCTTCGCCATGCCGCCGGCCGAGCACCAGCACCCGACCGCCGGCGAGGAGCGCGGCCCATGACTCCCGCAGAGTACGGAGAGCCGCTGCCCGGGCGCCAAGTGGCGCTGGTGGACCTGCTGGACCGGCTGCTCAGCGGCGGGGTGGTCATCACCGGCGATATCGTTCTGACCATCGCCGACATCGATCTCGTGCGCATCTCACTGCGCGCGCTCATCGTGTCCGTCAGCTCGGAGACCCGGCCGGTTACGGGAAGCCCGGGAGGGCCGCCGCGATGACGGCGCCACGCCCGGAGAGGGCCCCCGACCCGCCGACGCACCGCGATCCGCCGACGCGCCGCGATCCGCCGACCCGCCGCGACCGGCGTACGCACAGCGATCCGCCGACGCACCGAGACCGGCCGACGCATCGCGATCCCGGCCTCGCGGATGTCGGTGACTCGATGTCGCGAGCCTTCCAGCTCATCCAGGCACCCCCGACGCCGCACCGCACGCCGCCGCGCCCGGCCCACCGCATGTACACCGACCGCGACACGGTGGAGGAGGACCTGCTCAAACTGGTCCTCACCCTGGTCGAACTGCTGCGCCAGCTCATCGAGCGCCAGGCACTGCGCCGCGTGGACGCGGGGGACCTCACCGACGAGCAGGAGGAGGAACTGGGAGCCACCCTCATGGCACTCCACGACCGGCTGGCCGACCTGTGCGCCGAGCACGGGTACGCGTTGGAGGACCTCAATCTCGACCTCGGCCCCCTGGGACCTCTCCTTCCGCCGCCGCCCTGACACGGTTCGCTGCGCCCGAGTGGAGTAGAGCCCAGCTCGGCGCCGGGAATCCGGCCGCTCCCCGCGAGATCATCGCGGCAGGGATCGTCAGCGCACCCCAGCAACGAGACGGCCTTGACGGCCGGGATGGAGAAGTACACCGATGACCAGCCAGCACGACGGCAACGAGCCCTCCGCCTCCTCCGGTGAACCGTTGCGGGAGCAGCCCGCACCGGGCGAACCCGGGCGGGCCGACGCCGGGGCGCCGGCCGACGCCGACACCGGGAGCACGGCCAAGGAGAAGACCGCCGCGCTCAAGGACCACACGCTCGCCAGGGCCAAACAGGCCGCCGCCGAGCTCCGCGACAAGGCCGGCCAGGCGACGGAGGCGGCCAAGAGCAGGACACCCGAGCCGCTCCTCACCACGGCGACGCACACCGCGGCGCACGTCCGCGACACCGCATCGCGCGCCGGACATCTCGCCGCCGACAAGACCCCCGACGCCGTCCGCGAGAAGGCCGCCCAGGCGGCGCACGCGGCGGGATCCAAGTGGACTCCCCTGCTCTCGGCGGGGGCCGCCCTCCTCATCTTCCTCCTCGTGCGCCGCATGCGGCGCAGCTGCTGAACACCGCCGGGTTTCGGCATCGCGCCCTGCGGCCGACCGGCAAGCGGCATGCTGGTCGCCGGGCGACGCGAAGGGGGCGACGTGCGGCGAGCGGGAGCACGGGCGGGATCGGCGGCCGCGGCGGGAGCAGCGCTGGTCGCGGCCGGAACGGGTGTGGTCACGAACTACGTGACGGCAGCGGTCCCCGCCTGGGCCCGGGATCCCCGGCTCGTGTGGACCGCGTTCGGTGTCCTGGTCCTGGCGTCGGTCGCCCTGCAACTCCGAGCCAGGAGCACGGACGGCGGCGCGGACCGCGCCCGTCCTCGGCAGCTCCCCCTGGAGCGGGTGCTGGCCGCCGGAAGGCCCGGATCCCTCGCGCCGGCGCACACCGGGGGGCCGGTGCGCGGACGGGACGCCGACCTGGCCGCGCTGCTGGCGATGCCGCGTCGTCCCGATGGCCGGTTCGCGGTGCTGTGCGGCACGGGAGGGGTGGGCAAGACCACCTTGGCCGCTCTCCTGGCCGAGCGGGCCGGTGCCGGGGGCACGCCGGTGTTCTGGGTACCGTGGCGCGACGAGCGCGACCTGGCCGAGCAGATGACGCGCGTCGCGGTTGCCCGCGGGCTTCCGGAAGAACAGCTGGAGGCGGTTCGTGCGGGCCGGGCGAACCTGCCGGACGTGGTGTGGCAGCAGCTCGGTACCGGGCGTCCCTGGCTGCTGGTCGTGGACAATGTCGACCAGCCCGCTGCCATGGGCCCCGGGAGGGAGCCCGTCGCCTCCTACCGCGGCTGGATCCGCCCCGGCGGCAGCGGACTCCTGCTGGTCACCAGCCGGGACACGCACCCCGACACGTGGGGCAGCCGCGCCGTCGTGCACCGCCTGGGTCCCCTCCTACCGGAGGCCGGCGCCCAAGCCCTGCTCGACGGCGCGCCCGGCGCGGGCACCCCGCAGGCCGCGCGGCTGCTCGCCGACCGGCTCGGCGGCCTCCCCCTCGCACTCCACGCCGCCGGCCGCTACCTGGGCACCGTCGCCGGCCGGTACCGCACGTTCACCGCGTACGGGCAGGCTTTGGACCACGAACTGCCCGCGCTGCTCGGCGCCGAGCACCCTGACGCCTCCGACCCGGACGTCGCCCGCCGCCTCGTCCGCCACACCTGGGACCTCTCCCTGGACCAGCTCACCGCCAGTGGCAATACCCGGGCACGCCCCGTCCTGCGCCTGCTGTCGCTGTTCGGCGCCGCACCAGTGCCGTTGTCGCTCATCACCCCGGCGCTCGTGGCGGCGGTCACCGGAGTGGCCGCCACCGCGGCCGACGTCGACGCGGCTATCAACGGCCTGCACACCTACGGTCTCGTGGACGCCCCGGCGACCGGTCCGGGCGAGAGCGACGAGACCCTCGCGCGGGTCTCGCTCCACCCCTTGATCCGTGAGATCTCGGCCCTTGCCCTGACCAGCGAGTCCACCGACCCGCACCGCTGGTACCGGGCTCTCGCCCAGCACATCGTGGCCACGGTGGAGGGCCTGTGCGAGGTAGGCACCGATGACTGGCCCCTGGGCAGGCTTCTGGCGCCTCACGCGCTCGCCCTCACCGAACTCGACGGATGCGGCGACGACCTCGAACTCATCGGCGCCCTGCACTCGTTGGCGCGTCTGCTGAGCACCGCCGGTGAGGCCGCCGAGGTTCTGCGTCTGAGCCGCCGGGCAGCAGCCGCGCGTACGCGCCTCCTGGGCCCGGACCATCCCGACGCACTGAGCAGCATCGACAGCCTGGCCGTCGCGCAGCACAACCTCAGACGGGACGCGGACGCCGTCGAGCTGCACGAGCGGAACCTCGTAGATCGCGTACGCGTCCTCGGACCGGAACACCCGGACACCCTGCGCAGCCGGCACAACCTGGCGAGCGCGCTGGACGGCCTCAACCGTCACGCCGAAGCAGTCGACCTGCACCGCCACAACCTCGCCGACTACACACGGGTGCTGGGGCCGAACCACCCCGATACGTCCAGCAGCCGCAACAACCTGGCCAACGTCCTCAACGACCGGGGCCGCCATCGGGAAGCAGCGGACCTGCACCGCCGGAACCTCGACACCGACGAACGCATTCTGGGCGCGGACCATCCCGTCAGCCTGACCGGGCGCAGCAACCTCGCCATGGCACTGCACCGCCTCGGCCGGCACCCGGAAGCGGTCGCGCAGTTCCAGCGGGTCCTCGACACCCGCACCCGTGTGCTGGGCCCGGACCATCCCGACACCGCGCGCAGCCGTACCGATCTGACCCGCGCGGCGGAGCGTCTGGCGCGGTCGCGACGCTGGTACGCGAGGCCGTGGCGTCGCCTCGGCGGCGGCGGCTGACCGGCGTCGCCGCCTTCCGCCGCACCGGCCGGGGCGGCGCGGCGCTTCCGTAAGTGTCGGGCCGGGGTCTCGGAGGTGGCCGCGGGGTGGTCAGCGGCGCGCGTTCGGGTGCAGGGCGGCCGCGCCGGTGAGGGTGAGTTCCAGGGCGAAGGGGTAGCCGCTGTCGCGCATGTCGGCGGCCAGGAGGGGGAAGGTCGCCGCGATGTTCGGGTGGGTGTCGGCGGGGAGACGGCCGTAGGCGGCGTGCCAGACCTCGGCGTCGGCCGCCGCTGCCGGCGGGGGCAGGGCCGCGGCGGCGGCGTCCTGGGCGGCGAAGGCGAGCGCCTGGTCGACGAAGGCGTGGTAGATCCGTACCGCCACGGCGTCGGGGAAGCCGCCGTCGCGGAGGATGGCGAGGATCGTCTCGACGGCCCGGGTCTCGTGCGGGCGGCCCGTGGTGCGGTGGGCGGCGAGCAGCGCGGCCTGGGGCTGGGCCAGGTACGCGGTGTGGATGCGCAGGCCCATCGCGCGGAGGTCGGCGCGCCAGTCGCCGGTGGCCGTCCAGCCCTCCTGTGCGCGGCCGATGACCTCGTCGGCGAGGGCGAGGAGCAGGGCGTCGGTGTTGCGGAAGTAGCGGTAGAGGGCCGTGGGGTCGGCGCCGAGGGCGGTGCCGAGCCTGCGCACCGAGAGCGCGTTCGCGCCGTGCTGTTCGACGAGACGCAGGGCTGTCTCGATGATCAGGCGTTCGGAGAGGACGGAGCCCGCCCGGGTGGGGCGGCGTCGCCGCCGGCCGGCTTCGGGGACCACGCGTTCGGACATGGGCGGACCTTACGTCAACGCCATTGACGTGTAAACGGCTCTCGGGCTTCGATGGCGTCCGTCACCCGCCACCCCGCCACCCCAAGCCGCCCAGCGCGCACTCATGCAGGGAGCCGCCGCATGCCCCACGCCGATCTGGTCTTCACCGGAGGACCCGTCCTCACCATGGATCCTGCCCGTACCCGGGCCACGTCGCTCGCGGTCACGGGCACGCGCATCGCCGCCGTCGGCCATGACGAGGTACGGGAGCTGATCGGGCCCCGTACCGAAGTGGTGGACCTCGCGGGCCGGCTGCTGCTGCCCGGCTTCCAGGACGCCCACATCCACGCGGTGGGCGGGGGCGTCGAGTTGGCGGAGTGCGATCTGAGCGAGGTCGTCGACGCCGACGTGTACCTGGAGCAGATCCGGTCGTACGCGCGGGCGCACCCGGAGCGGGAGTGGATCACCGGCGGCGGCTGGTCCATGGAGAGCTTCGCCGGCGGGCTGCCGACCCGGCAGCTGCTGGACTCCGCGGTGCCGGACCGGCCGGTGCTGCTCTCCAACCGGGACCACCACGGGGCCTGGGCGAACACGCGGGCCCTCGAACTGGCGGGCCTCACCGCCGCCAGCCCGGATCCGGCCGACGGACGGATGGAGCGCGAGGCGGACGGCTTCCCCAGCGGGATGCTCCAGGAGGGCGCGACGGCACTGGTCGCGCGGCTGGTGCCGCCGAAGACGCCGGAGGACCGGCTCGCGGGCCTGCTGCGGGCGCAGGAGCTACTGCACTCGCTCGGCATCACCGGCTGGCAGGATGCGCTACTCGGCGACTTCAACGGGATGGCGGACCCCTCGACCGCCTATGCGGCCGCGGCGCGCGACGGTTCGCTGACCGCCCGGGTGAGCGGCGCGCTGTGGTGGGACCGCGAGCGCGGCGCCGAGCAGATACCCGCGCTGGTGCGGCGCCGTGAGGAACTGACGTACGGGCGGTTCCGGGCCGGCTCCGTGAAGATCATGCAGGACGGCATCGCGGAGAACTTCACGGCCGCGCTGACCGCTCCGTACCTGGACGGCTGCGGCTGCGCCACCGCGAACAGCGGTCTCAGCTTCGTCGACCCGGACGCCCTCCGCGGCTACGTGACCCAGCTCGACGCCCTCGACTTCCAGGTCCACTTCCACGCGCTCGGCGACCGGGCCGTACGGGAGGCGCTCGACGCGATCGAGGCCGCCGCCGCCGTCAACGGGCGGCGCGGCAACCGGCACCACCTGGCCCACCTCCAGGTCGTCCACCCCGACGACCTGCCGCGCTTCGCGGCGCTCGGCGCCCTCGCGAACATCCAGCCGCTGTGGGCGGCGCACGAGCCGCAGATGGACACGCTGACCATTCCGTTCCTGGGTCCCGAGCGCGCCGCCTGGCAGTACCCCTTCGGAGGGCTGCTGCGGGCGGGCGCCACCCTGGTGGCGGGCAGCGACTGGCCCGTCTCCAGCCCGGATCCGCTCGCGGGCCTCCACGTCGCCGTGAACCGCCAGGAGCCGGGCGCCGCCGACGACCGGGTTTTCCTGCCCGACCAGCGCATCGACCTCCTGTCGGCCATCGCCGCCTACACCGCCGGTTCCGCGCACGTGAACGGGTGCGACGACGCCGGCAGCCTCCTTCCCGGCCACCTGGCCGACCTCGTGGTGCTCGACCGGGACATCCTGGCCGCGCCCCCGGAGGAGATCGCCGAGGCGCGGGTGGAGCGCACCTACGTCGGCGGCGCACTCGTGCACGGCGGCTGAGGAGGCTTCCCGCCGGGCTGCCGAGGTCCCGGGCCGGGCTGCCGTGGTCCCGGTCCCGGCTGCGGGGGCCCCGCGCCCGGCCTCCGAGGTCCGGGCGTCCGGACCGAGGAGGCCCGGACGTCGAGGCGGACCGGCACGATCATCCCGCCGGTCTCCCGCCGCCCGTGCTCCAGTACGGCCACGAGCAGTTCGATCCCGGCCTCCGCGACCGCGTCGGGGCGCAGGCTGAGCGTGGTCACCGGCGGCGCGGTGTGCACGGCGGTCTCGTCCTCGCTGACACAGGCGAGGAGGAGGTCGCCGGGGACGTCGTAGCCGTGGCGGCGGGCCGCGTCCAGGACGAGGGGCGGGCTGGCCTCGGCGACCACGAACAGGCCGTCGGGGCGCTCCGGCCCGGCCGTCAGGGCGGTCTCGACGGCCCGCACGACCGGCCCGTTGCCGGGCTCGGCGGCCCGGACGACCAGCTCCGGCAGCCCGTGCGCGGCGCACCAGTCGCGGTGGGCGGCGAACACCTCGCGGTGGAAGCGGGTGGTGCTGTCGGGGACGACCAGCGCGGGCCGCCGGGCTCCCTGGGCCAGAAAGTGGTCCAGGGTCTGGTGGACGGCGGCGGTCGCGTCGACGTCGACCCAGTGGGCTTCCGGCAGGCCTTCCACGGACCGGTCGCTGAAGACCGGGATGCGGGCGGCGATCAGGTCCTCGACGATCCGGTCGTCGGCGACGGGGTCGGCGACGACCACGGCGTCGAGGGGCAGCGCCGACCACTCGCTCTGCAGCGACCCGGCGGGCAGCAGCACCATCGCGTACCCGCGTCCGAGCGCGCTGGCGGCGGTGGCCCCGGTGAGCCGGGCGAAGTACGGCGACTCCAGGAAGGTCCAGGGGGCGTCGGCCAGCTCGCCGACCACGTATCCGATCAGCCGGGCCCGTCCCGCGCGCAGCTGGCGCGCGGTGGCGTTGGGCCGGTAGCCCATCCTGCGCGCGGTCTCGCGGGCCCGCTCCCGTACGTCGGGGGAGAGCCGGCCGGTGCCGTTGAGCGCCGCCGAGACGGTGGTCTTGGACAGGCCCGCCTCGCGGGCGACGTCGACGAGGCGGACGCGCGGGGTGGGCGGCGAGAGCTGCCCGCCGGGCCCTGGAGCTTCGGTCATGGGACCGATGCTGCCACCCTTACGACCTCCGCAAAACCGTTCCCGCAAACCTCGTCGAAGTCTTGTGCGGGAACGTTCCCGCATCAATACTCGCTCCATCCCCCCGTGCCCGTCACAACACCCGTAAAGGGGTGGCTCTGCATGCGCATGCCCGGAATCATCGCCTTCGCCTGTACCGCCGCGCTCGCGGCCTCCCTCACCGCCTGCTCCGGTGCCGCCCGGCCGCAGACCGGCACGACCGGCGGCGCCGGCTTCGACGTCACCCCGACCTCCCCGCCCGCCCGGGGCGAACTGGACTCCTTCACCTGGTCGCTGTACGCCGAGCCGTACACCCTCGACTACGCCCTCGCGTACGACTACCCGCCGAACACCGTGCTCGCCAACGTCTGCGAGCAGCTGCTGCGGGTCACCCCGGACCTGAGGATCGAGCCCGGCCTCGCCGTCAAGTGGGACCAGCCCGAACCGGGCACCCTCGTCTACACCCTGCGGCCCGGCGTGAAGTTCCACGACGGCTCCACGATGAACGCGGACGACGTCGTCGCCTCCCTCAGACGCCAGATGGACCCGGCCACCGGCTCCCCCTGGGGCTCCGCCTTCAAGAACGTCGACTCCGTGGAGAAGACCGGTCCGCTGGAGGTGACGATCCGCCTCGGCAAGCCCGACGTCCTCTTCCACGAGCTCCTGGCCGCCTCCCCCGGCACCGTCGTGAGCGCCGCGTCCCTCGCCACATCGGGCAAGGACTACGGCACGCCCAAGGGCGCCCTGAACTGCACCGGCCCCTTCTCCCTCGCGCAGTGGACCCAGGGCGACAGCATCACACTGCGCAGGAACCCGGCCTACTGGGACAAGGAACTCGTCCCGAAGTCCGGCTCCGTGAAGTTCACCTTCATCGAGGACGCCGCCGCCCGTGTCAACGCCTTCCTGTCCGGCACCGCAGACGGCGGCTACATGGTTCCCTCCACCTCCTTCGCCCTGCTGCGGGCCGCGGGGAAGGGCTCGGTCCTCTTCGGCCCCAACACCGCGGCCGCGAACCTCGCCGTACTCGACTTCCAGGGCCCGCTCGGCGACCTCAGGGTCCGCAGGGCGCTGTCCATGGCCCTCGACCGGAAGAACATCGTCAAGGCGGCGGCCGGCGGCGTGGGCGTTCCCGCCAAGGCCCCCGCGGCGCGCGGCGCCTGGGCCCTGGCCCCGGAGCGGACCGCCGCCCTGTACGACACGCTGCCTGAGCCGGTGTACGACGTCGAGGGCGCCAAGCAGCTGGTCCGGGAGGTGAGCGCCGGCGGCCGCACGATCACCGTCGTGACCAGTTCACTGGCGCCCGAGGTCAGTGTGGTCGCCAACGCGGTGCAGGCGGCCGGCCGCCAGATCGGCCTCGACGTCGAGCTGAAGCCCGTCTCGCCCGACGCGTACAGCGGCATCTTCGTCGACCCGGCGGCCCGGAAGGGGATCGACCTGGTCATCACCAACGGCTACGACAACACCCCGGATCCGCTGGAGTTCTACCAGTACCTGCGCACCGGCGACTTCGGGAACTACGGCAACTGGTCCGACGCCGGATTCGACGCCGCCTTCGACCGGGCCAACTCCGAGCCGGATCCCGGCAAGCGCGCCGACCTGACCGCGAGACTCCAGGAGATCGCCCTGCGCGAACTGCCCGTCATACCCGTGTACGAGGCGCCGTACTCGGTGTTCCTCGGCAAGCGGATCACGGGCGCGCCCACCGGCATCGCCCAGCTCTACTACCCGTGGGCCGCGACGATCGGGGCCGCACAGTCATGACCCGCTTCCTCCTCGGGCGGCTCCTGGGTCTGGTGGCCGTGCTGTTCGCGACCTCGGTCGTGGTCTTCGGCGCGATCCACCTGGCTCCCGGCGACCCCGTGACCTTCCTGCTGCACGGCCGCCCCGCGACCCCCGAGGCCGTGGCCGTCCTGCGCGCCGAACACCGGCTGGACGATCCCCTCGTGGTCCAGTACGGCACGTGGCTCGGCGGTTTCCTCAGCGGCGACCTCGGGCGCTCCGCGCAGTACCACCAGGACGTCACCGCCCTCCTCGGCTCCCGGCTGCCCGGCACGGCGCTCCTCGTCGGCTACGGAGCCGTACTCGTCGCCGTCCTCGGGGTGGGCGCGGGCATCCTCGCGGCGCTGCGCCCCGGTCCCCTCGACCGCACGGTGCTCATCGGTACGGGCGTGGCCACCGCCACCCCGTCCTTCGTCACCGCGATCGTGCTCGTCTCGCTCTTCTCGGTCCAGCTCGGCTGGTTCCCGGGCCCCGGCGGCGGCGCCGCGGAGGGCCTCGGCGCCCGGCTCCACCAGCTCACCCTGCCGGCCTTCGCCCTGGCCCTGACCTTCGTCGGCCTGCTGGCGCGGGTCACCCGCTCCGCGCTGCTGGACGAACTCGGCCGCGAGCACGTCGAGGTGGCCCGCGCCCGGGGCGTCCCCGGCCGCACGGTGGTCCGCCGGCACGCGCTGCGCAACGCGCTCGGTCCGGTCGTCACCGTGGGCGGCACCATGCTCGCCGGCCTGGTCATCAGCACCTCGATCGTGGAGACCGCCTTCGACGTGCCCGGGCTCGGCTCACTGCTCGTGCAGTCCGTCACCGCCCAGGACTTCGCGGTGGTCCAAGCGGTCACCCTGCTCAGCGTGGCGGCCTTCGTCCTCGTCAACCTGGCGGTCGACCTGCTCGCCCCCGTCATCGACCCCCGTCTCTCCCCCGGGGAAGGCCCCTCATGACGACCACCCTCACCACGGGGCCGTACCGCAGGCCGGGCCTGCGCGGACTGCGCCTCCTCGGCCGGGGCCCCCTGTTCGCACTCTCCGTCGCGGTGCTCGCCGGCCTCGTCCTGGTCGCCGTGCTCGCACCCGTCCTCGCCCCGTACGACCCCGAGGCCCTCGACCTCTCCGCGAGCCTCGCCGGCACCACCGCGGAGCACCTCCTGGGCACCGACCAGTCGGGGCGGGACATCCTGTCCCGGCTGCTGCACGGCGCCCGCACCGGCCTCCTGGGGCCGCTGCTCGTGGTCGGCGTCTCCACCCTGCTCGGCATGCTGCTCGGTGTGGTGGCGGCCTGGCGGGGCGGCTGGGCGGACGCGGTCCTGTCCCGCTCGATGGACCTCGTCTTCGCGATCCCCGGGCTCATGCTCGCGATCCTGCTCGTCTCCGTCGTCGGCCCCGGCATGACCGCGCCCGTCATCGCCATGTCCGTCGCCTACACGCCGTACGTGGGCCGGCTGGTGCGCGGCCTCGCCCGGCAGGAGAAGCGACGGCCGTACATCGAGGCGTACGTGGTGCAGGGCTGGTCCGGTTGGACGGTGTGCCTGCGCCACCTCCTGCCGAACATCGCGCCGACCGTCTTCGCCCAGTCCGCGATGAACTTCGGGTACGCGCTCATGGACCTGGCGGCACTGTCCTTCCTCGGCTTCGGCGTCCAGCCGCCGACCGCCGACTGGGGCGCCATGATCAACGAGGGCCAGGGGGCCGTCCTCCAGGGCGCGATGCTGCCGGCGCTCGCGCCGTCCGCGTGCATCGTGCTCGCGGTCGTGGCTTTCGCGACCGTCGGCGAGGGGCTCGCCGACCGGATCGCACGGCGGGAGAGGTGAACACCATGACCACGACACTGAACGCGCCCGTCCTGGAGATCGACGGGCTCGGCATACGCCTGGCGGACGACCGGGCCGCCCGGCCCGTCCTGGACGGGGTGAGCCTGACGGTACGGCCCGGGGAGACCGTCGGCCTCGTCGGGGAGTCGGGCTCCGGCAAGTCCGTGGCCTGCCGCAGCGTCCTCGGACTGCTGCCGCCGGGCGCCCGTACCAGCGGGCAGGTCCGGGTGTCCGGACGGGACGTGCTGAGCATGCCCCCGAGGGAACTGGCCGCGCTGCGGGCCCGCGAGGTCGCCATGGTCTTCCAGGACCCGCGCGCCTGCGTCAACCCCCTGCGCAGGGTGGGGGACTTCCTCACCGAGGGACTGCGCGCCTCCGGCTCCCCCGCCGGCCGGGCCGCCGCGCGCGCCGAGGAACTCCTCGACGCCGTCGGCATCCGCGATCCGCGCGGCGCCCTGCGCCGCTACCCGCACCAGTTCTCGGGCGGCATGCTCCAGCGGGTCGTCATCGCCGCCGCCCTCGCCGCCGAGCCGGCCCTGCTCCTCGCCGACGAACCGACCACCGCGCTGGACGTCACCACCCAGGCCGAGGTGATCGCGATCCTGGCCCGGCTGCGGGCCGAGCGCGGCACCGGGATGCTCTTCGTCACCCACGACCTGGAACTGGCCTCGGCGATCTGCGACCGGGTGTACGTGATGTACGCGGGCCGGATCGTCGAGACCCGCTCCACCGACGAGCTCTTCGACCGCCCCCGCCACCCGTACACGGCGGGGCTCCTCGCCTGCACCCCGCGCATCGAGGCGGGTTCGCCCGCGCCCCGGCCCGTCCCGGGCCGGCCGGTCTCACTGGCCGAGGACCCGCCCGGCTGCTCCTTCGCCGCCCGCTGCCCGCACGCGGTGGCGCGCTGCGCACGGGAGAAACCCGAACTGGCACCGCACGGCGAGGGACTGGCCGCGTGCCTCCGCGCCGGGGAAGGAATCCTTCTGTGAGGCACACGGAAACGCACGCTGGGCCGAAGGGCCTGGTCGTCGACGGGTTGCGCAAGCGGTACGGCGCGCACACGGCGGTCGACGGGGTGTCGTTCACCCTGCCGCCGGGCGGCTCGCTCGCGATCGTCGGCGAGTCCGGCAGCGGCAAGACCACTACGGTCCGGATGCTCGTGGGCCTGGAGCGCGCGGACGGCGGCACGGTCCGCCTCGACGGCCGGGACCGCTCGGCCCGTGCCCGGGGCCGGGCCGAGCGGCTCGCCAGGGCCCGGGAGATCCAGATGGTCTTCCAGGACCCCTACCTGTCCCTCGACCCGAGGGTGAGCGTGAACGGCTGCCTGGACGAGGTACTGCGGCTGCACACGGGCCTGGACGCGGCCGCGCGCACGGCACGGGTCGGCGAACTCCTCGACCAGGTCGGACTCGGGGCCCGCGAGGCGGTGTCCCTGCCGCGCGGGCTGTCCGGGGGACAGCGCCAGCGCGTGGCGATCGCGCGCGCCCTCGCGGTGGAGCCCCGGGTGCTGGTACTGGACGAGGCGGTCGCCGCGCTCGACGTGTCGATCCAGGCGCAGATCCTCGACCTGCTGCGCGGGATCCGGCGCCGGTCGGGGATCGGCTACCTGTTCGTGACGCACGACCTGGCGGTCGTACGGCACGTCGCCGACGAGGTGCTCGTCCTCAAGTCGGGCACGGTGCTGGAGTCGGGACCGGTGGACCGGGTCCTCGACGCGCCGGAACACCCGTACACCCGGCTGCTGCTGAACTCGGTACCGAGGCGCGGGCGCGTGCCCGGCGGCGCCGGCCGGACCGGGCACGGCGGCCCGGGACGGGGCCCCGACCCGAGGTCGGTTCCCTAGCGTTTCCCCCGGTCACACCAGCCGGATCGGGCCCACCGCGCGGGCGCGCCGCGCACCGCCGGCTCGCGGAGACGGTCTTCGTCGGGCTCGTCCGACCGGACGGCGACAGCGCGGTGGTCATCCGGATGTGCGCGCTCGCGTAGCGGTGTGCGCCGCGGCCCGCGCACCGACGCGCGGGCCGCGCGCGGCGGGGTGGAGACGCGTGCGCGCACGCCGGCACGTCGGCTTCCGCGCAGATCAAGCCAGCCTTAAGAGAACGTTATGCTGCCGGCTCGAATAGAAAACCGCAGGTCAAAGGGGTGTAGGGGGTGCGCCCAGGTGTTGCCATGGGCATTACACCTCCGGAATACTCACTGGCCGCGGGTGTCGCCGCGTCATCTCTGGGAGCGCTCTCAAGGGACAGTCCGGTAGTGCGCCCGCGCGAACGCCCCTCTCTTCCCATCCCTCAGAAATGGATGCCTGCCCATGGCTGCTGCTCATCGAGCGAGACGTTGGTCCTTCGGCGGGCTGATGCTCGTCGTCACCGCGGGACTGGTGGTCGCGGTGCTCACGTCCTTCGTCGGGCCGGCTTCCCGGGCCGGCGCCGCCGCGGTTGCCGCGCAGACCTGGTCCGACGAGTTCGAGGGACCGGCGGGCCGCGGGCCGGACGCCGCCAAGTGGACGGTGGAGACCGGAGGTTCGGGATTCGGGAACCACGAGCTGCAGTACTACACCAACAGCACGTCGAACGCCGCCCTCGACGGTCAGGGCAACCTGGTCATCACCGCGCGCAAGAACACCGATGCCGGGCTGCAGTGCTGGTACGGGCCGTGCCAGTACACATCGGCGCGGCTGAATACCGCCAAGACGTTCACGCAGGCGTACGGCCGGTTCGAGGCGCGGATCAAGATCCCGCGGGGCCAGGGGATCTGGCCCGCGTTCTGGATGCTGGGCAACGACCTCGGCACCGTGGGGTGGCCCAACAGCGGCGAGATCGACATCATGGAGAACGTCGGCCGCGAGCCCAGCACGGTGCACGGCACGGTGCACGGCCCCGGGTACTCCGGAGCCGGCGGCCTGGGCGCGGCGTACAGCCTGCCCGGTGGGCGGGCCTTCGCCGACGACTTCCATGTGTTCGCCGTGGAGTGGAGCCCGAACTCGATCGTCTGGTCGGTGGACGGCACGACGTACAAGACACTCACCCCGTCGGGCACCAACGGCAACAAGTGGGTCTTCGACCACCCGTTCTTCCTCATCCTGAACGTGGCGGTCGGCGGCGACTGGCCCGGGAGTCCCGATGCCTCCTCGACCTTCCCGCAGACGATGACCATCGACTACGTGCGCGCCTCCGGCAGTGCCGCCGCCGCGCGCCCGATCCGCGGCATCGGCGGTATGTGCGTCGACGTCGCGGGCGGCTCGAACGCCGACCGTACGCCGATCCAGCTGCACGACTGCACCGGGAGCGCGGCCCAGCAGTGGACCGTCGGCGCCGACGGCACCGTCCGCGCGCTGGGCAAGTGCCTCGATGTGGCGGGCGGTTCGACCGCGGACGGCGCCGTGGTCCAGCTCTACACCTGCAACGGCACCAACGCCCAGAAGTGGGCGTACACCGCCGCCCACGACCTCACCAGCATCGGCGCCGGCACGTGCCTGGACGCCAAGGGCAACTCCTCGGCCGACGGTACCCGGCTGCAGACATGGACCTGCACCGGCGGCGCCAACCAGAAGTGGACGGTCGGCTGACCGAACCACGGAGCCGGCAGCGCCCCCTCCCCCGCTGCCCCTCCCGGCTTCCCCTCCCCCGCTGCCCCTCCCGGCTTCCCTTCCCCTTCCCCTCTGACCTCGCCAAGCGCTCTCTCCTCCCCCTCTCGCAGAACGGACCCCCACCGTGCCGGCACGCCACCAGCGAACGATGTCCCGCAGAAAACTCCTCACCGCGGCCGCGGGCCTGGCCCTGGCGGTGCCCGCCGTGGCGACCTGGCTTGAGGCGGACGCCGACGCCTCGACCACCCCGACGCTCCCCCTGGAGCTGGCCAACACCACGGGCAGCAACACGGTGTACGCCTACGTGCTCGGCCGCGACCCGGCGGCCGGCGGGAACTGGGCCTTCATCCGGGCGGACGGCACCAGCCTGTACCACCCGCCGAACCCCGCCAACGACCAGACCCCGCTCGGCGCCGACTGCGCCATCGCCCTCAACGCGTCCGGCGCCGGGGCCCGGAAGGTGACGCTGCCGCGGCTGTACAGCGGACGCATCTACTTCTCCGTCGGCGCGAAGCTCACCTTCCTGATGAACCGCGGCGGCGGCCTGGCCCTGCCCTCGGTGAGCAACCCCGCCGACCCCAACGCGAACGTCCACCACGACTTCTGCGAATTCACCTTCAACGCCGACCAGCTGTACGCCAACATCACGTTCGTCGACATGGTCTCGCTGCCGATCGCCTTCCAGTTGGAGACCGGACAGGGCACCCAGACGGTGCGCGGACTGCCCGCCGACGGGCTGTCCCGGGTCGCCGCCGCGCTGCGGGCCCAGTCCGCCGCCGACGGCAGCGACTGGAGCAGGCTGATCGTCAACAGAGGCGGCGCCGACCTGCGCGTGGTCAGCCCCAACCTGGCCATCCGCGGGGACAACGCACTGTTCCGCGGCTACTTCGACAGCTACGTCGACGAGGTGTGGAACAAGTACCGCTCCACCGACCTGCGCATCGACACCCAGTTCACCTGGGGCACCGTCACCGGCCGGGTGAACGGCGACACGCTCACCTTCCCGGGAGTGGGCAGCTTCGCCAAGCCGTCGACCCTCTCCATCTTCTCCTGCAGCGACGCCCCCTTCACCACGGGCAACGACCTGATGGGCAACCTCAGCGCACGGCTCGCCGCCGCCTTCAACCGCACCACCCTGCTGGACAACCCCCACCAGCCGACCGACGAGAACCCGGCCTCCTTCTACACCCGTCCGCGGACCAACCACTACGCCCGCATCCTGCACAACACCACCCCGGACCACCTCGGGTACGCCTTCCCCTACGACGACGTCCACCCGGCCGGGGTGGACTTCGAGGGCAAGGTCCAGTCCGGCAGCCCCGGCCGCTGGACCATCACCGTCGGCGGAACCGCCGGCGGAGGCGCTACGCCGACACCGACTCCCACCGCCACAGCCGGCGGGGTCAGCGCCTTCGCCACCATCCAGGCCGAGGCGTTCAGCTCCCAGTCCGGAACCCAGGTCGAGGCCTGCTCCGACGCCGGCGGCGGTTCAGACGTCGGCCGGCTGTCCAACGGCGACTGGCTCACATACTCCTCCGTCGCCTTCGGCACCGCCGGCGCCACCCGCTTCAACGCCCGCGTCGCGTCCGGCGCCGCCGCGGGCGTCAGCGGCCTGGTCCAGGTCCGTCTCGGCAGCCCCACCGCGACCCCCATCGGCAGCTTCGCCGTCGGCAGTACCGGGGGCTGGCAGACCTGGCGCACCGTCCCCGCCGACATCAGCCGCACCACCGGCACCCATGACGTCTACCTGACGTTCACCAGCGGTCAGCCCGCCGACTTCGTCAACCTCAACTGGTTCACGTTCGCCTAGTGCCGTGCGGGACCCGCCCCGGGCCCTGTCGGCGAAGCGGCCGAGCCGGCCGGACTTCGACGACAGGGCCCCAGCGCTGGGACAGGGACCGCCGTGCCACGACCAGGACCTCGCGCAGGACGCAGACCTTCTCGGCGCTCAGGTCGGCGGTCCGCGGCGGCCCGCCCCTGAGGGCTGCCGGAACCGATCGGGAGGGGCGGTCACCCGTGTTTCTCGTCACGGCAGGCACGCGGCCGGATCCTTCGCGGGGAAGCACAGACCGCCGCGGGCCCGGCCGAGGCCGGGTGACGGTGGGCTTGGCGCGCGGGGCCGACGGGACCCGGTAACGTCTTTGTCATGTTCTTCCAGACGCCGATTCCCGAGTGAGAGCGTGACGGGCCCCTGCTGACGTGCTCTGACGTCGCCGGGCCCGTCCCCCGCCGATGAGTCCGCAGACCATTCCACATCACCACCGGGAGAACCCGTGACCGACAGCAAGAACATCAACAACCCCGTGGGCCAGGGCGGCGGCAAGCGCAAGAAGCTGTCCCGCGCCGAACGCCAGAACAACGGTCCGCACCGCAACCTCGACCGCAAGGGCGCCGCCGACCAGAAGGCGGAGCTGGTCCGCAAGATGCGCGAGAAGACGGACGCGTCCAAGACCGCCGAGAACCCGCCCACCGACACCCCCGAGAACTGACCGCCCGCCCCCGCGACGGGTTCCTGCGGCTGAGCACCCCGACGGCTTCTCCAGCTCGGGCACCCACTACGTGAACACCGTGCCGAAGGCCTGACCTCCGCCCCCGTGCTGCCCGGCGGGCATGTCAGCGGCGGCGCCATTCCTCGGCCAGGAGGCGGTAGGAGCGGACCCGGTCGGCGTGGTCGTGCGTGATCGTGGTGATCAGCAGCTCGTCGGCACGGGTGGCCTCCTGGAGCCGTTCGAGGTGGTCGGCGACGGTCCGCGGCGAGCCGACGAACTGGGTCTCCACCCGGTCGGCCACCAGCGTCCGGTCCGCGTCCGTCCAGGCGCCGGTCAGCGCCCGCGCCTGGGCCGGGGAGGGGAAGGGGATGGCGCCTTCGGCCGTGCGGATGCCGTGTACCCAGGGTGCGTATCCGGCGGCGAGTTCGCGGGCTGCGGCGTCGTCCTCGGCCACGACGACGTCGGCGGACACGGTGACGTACGGGCGGTCCAGTTCGGCGGAGGGTTTGAACGCGGTCCGGTAGCCCTCGGCCGCCTCCAGCACGCTCGCCGGGCTGATGTGGTAGCTCGCGGCGAACCGCAGGCCGTTGCGGCCGGCCGTCTCGGCGCTCTCGCCGCCGCTGCTGCCCAGGATCCACACCTGTACGTCGGCCCCCTCGCCGGGCACGGCGTGCGCCTCGGCGCCCTCCGCGGACCGGTACTCGCCGCGCAGCAGCGCGAGGACGTCGCCGACCTGCTCGCCGTAGTCCGGCGGCCGGGCACCGGGCAGGTTCAGCAGCTTCTGCTGGAGCGTGAACCGGGGATGGTCCGACAGGTGGGCGAAGGAGAAGCGCTCCGGGATGCGCAGCCCGTTCGGGGTGTATCCGACGAAGGGCTCCGCTCGCACGGCCGTCTGCTGAGGCCGGCCGGCCGAGCGGCCCAGGCCCAGGTCGAGGCGGCCCGGGTGCAGGGCGTCGATCAGGCCGAACTCCTCGACCGTCGACAGGGCCGTGCGGTGGCCGAGCTGTACGGCCCCGGAGCCGATCCGGATGGTGGAGGTGGCGGAGGCGGTCAGGGCCAGCACCACGGCCGGGGAGGTCCCGGCGACACCGGGGTTGAGGTGGTGCTCGGCGAACCAGTAACGGGAGTAGCCGAGGCGTTCCGTCTGCCGTGCCAGGTCGATGCTGTTGTGCAGGGCGTCGGCTGCGGTGGAGCCGGAAGGGATCGGGATGAGGTCGAGGACTCCGAGGGGGATGCCGGACATGGCCATGTCTCCTTGAGATCGGTGAAGGGGGTGACGGCAAGATCCGAAAGAGACGGCCTAGTGCCGTGGCCGGAAAGGTCTGCCGGCCGGCCGGGCAGTCGGGACGTCGAGTCCGAGGTGGTCGCGCAGGGTGGTGCCGGTGTACTCGTCGCGAAAGACGCCGCGTTCCTGGAGGAGGGGGACGACGGTGTCGGCGAAGCCCTCCAGTCCGTCCGGGGTGAGGTGCGGGACCAGGATGAAGCCGTCGGCGGCGTCCGCCTGCACCAGGCTGTTGACGGACTCGGCGATGGTGGCGGGAGAGCCGACGAAGGTCTGCCGGGCGGTGCTGGCGATCACCAGCTCGCGGATGGAGAGGTTCTCGGCCTCGGCGAGCTCGCGCCACTGGCGGGCGGTGGCCTGCGGGTCACGGAACTGCCGTACGCTCGCGCGGCCGAGCGCGATGGTGTTCTCGCCGGGGTCGGGGTCGACGTCCGGGAGCGGTCCGTCCGGGTCGTAAGCGGACAGGTCACGGTTCCAGACGTGTTCCAGGTACTTGATCGCGCCGGCCCCGCTGACCTGCAACCGGCGTACCTCGTGGGCGAGTTCGCGGGCCTCGGCGTCCGTGTCGGCCAGGACGAAAGTGGCGGCCGGCAGGATCAGCAGCTCCTCGGGGCGACGACCGTAACGGGGCAGGCGTCCCTTGACGTCGGCGTAGAACTGCCGGCCCTCATCCAGGGCCGCGTACCGGCTGAAGATGGCGTCGGCGCGGGCGGCCGCGAACTCGCGGCCCTCGTCGGAGTCCCCGGCCTGGAAGATGACCGGGCGGCCCTGGGGACTGCGGGGCACGTTGAAGCGGCCCTCGATGTCGAAGTGGCGGCCCTGGTGGGAATAGGCTCCGGCGCGCGCGTCGCGAAGGAAGGTTCCGGAGACGGGATCGGCGGCGACTTCGCTGCCGTCCCAGGAGTCGAACAGCTCCGTGGCGGTGGCCAGGAACTCCCGGGCGCGGGTGTAGCGCTCCTCGCGGGGCAGGAAGCCGCCGCGGCGGAAGTTCTCGCCGGTGAAGGCGTCCCAGGAGGTGACCACGTTCCAGGCGGCGCGTCCGGCGGAGAGGTGGTCGAGGGTGGCGAACTGGCGGGCCACTTCGTAGGGCTCGTTGAAGGTGGAGTTGATCGTGCCGGTCAGGCCGAGATGTTCGGTGACGGCGGCCAGCGCGGCGAGCACGGTGAAGGTGTCCGGCCTCCCGACCACGTCCAAGTCGTATATGTGTCCGCCTTGTTCGCGCAGGCGGAGTCCTTCGGCGAGGAAGAGGAAGTCGAACTTGGCACGTTCGGCCGTCTGAGCGAAGCGGACGAAGGAGTCGAACTCGATGTGGCTGCCGGCCGCGGGGTCGCTCCACACCGTGGTGTTGTTGACCCCGGGGAAGTGGGCGGCGAGATGGATCTGCTTGAGCGGCTTCGTGCTCATGGTGTCCTTTCGGGTCCGGCTCCGGGTCCGGGTCCGAGGTCAGGCGGGGAGGGCGGCGTAGCGGTTCGCGGGGCGTTCCAGGCCCAGCAGCCCGCGCAGCGAGGTGGCCTCGTACGTCCTTCGGAACACGCCGCGCCGCTGGAGCTCGGGCACCAGACGGCGGGTGATGGCGGGCAGGTCGTGGGCGATGACGCCCGGACGCAGCCGGAAGCCGGTCAGGCCCGCTTCCCACCACTCCTGGACCAGGTCCGCGAGTGCGGCGGGGGTCCCGCTGAACGCCGCGGCGTCGGTGGGGGCCGGGGCGCCGGCGAGCTCGTCCAGCCAGTCGCGGCGGGCGGCGGCCGCCGCGCCGTCCTCGTCCAGGAACACGGTGAGGTCTGCGAAGACGTGCCGCGGGCCGGATGGCGAGCGCGGCGCGGCGGTCGCGGCCCGCGCTTCGTCCAGGTCGCGCGGGGTGACGTACACGAGGTCGACGAGGCCGGCCCGGGGGGCCACCGTACCGGCCGAGGCGGTGACCAGGGGCTGGCCCTGGGGCGGACGCGGGGTGATCGACGGCCCCCGGACGTTGAAGTGCGGTCCCTTGAAGTCGATGTAGTGCAGCTTGTCCCGGTCGACGAAGCGGCCGGTGGCCGTGTCGCGGATCTCCGCGTCGTCCTCCCAGCTGTCCCAGAGCCGCCGCACCACCTCCACGTGGTCGGCGGCTTCCTCGGCCGGCTCGCCCACCGGCGCCGGGAACTCCCGCCGCCCGAAGTTCCGGGCCTCGTGGAGAAGTGCGGAGGTCTGCACGCGCAGGCCCGCCCGTCCGCGGCTGACGTAGTCGAGCGTCGCTATCGCCTTCGAGATGTGGAAGGGCTCGGTGTGGGTGGCCGTCACGCTCGGCACCAGGCCGATGTACCGGGTCAGCGGCGCGATTCGAGCGGCTGTCAGCACCGCGTCCAGCCGCCCGCGCACCTGGTCCGTGCGCACGTCGGGCTCCGCCGGCGCGGACGACTGGAGGGCGAGACCGTCCTCAAGCGTGACGAAGTCCAGCAGTCCGGCCTCCGCCTCGGCGACGGCATCGGCCCAGTACCGGGCCGTGAACAGTTCCGCGGGCCGGGCGCCCGGCTCCCGCCAGGCCGCCGGGTGCCAGCCGGCGCCGTCGAGCGCGACGGCGAGGTGCAGTTCGGACACGTCGAACAACGCCTTTCTGATCACCGTGGTGAAGGAGGGAAGGAGGGGGAGGGGGAGCCGCGGTAACAGGGGCCGGAGATCCTCCGGGACCGTCTCGGAGAAACGCTACGTCGCACGCAGCGGAGGAACAATGACGGCAGTATTAAAGGCATTTGGCAGTCTTGCGTCGGCGGCTCACGAGGTGGTCAGCGGCAGGCCGGGCGGATCGACCTCGGAGGTTTTCACGGCCTCCTCGGACAGGTTCCACGCCGCCAGCAGCTGCGCGTACTGCCCGTTCCGGATCAGGTGGTTGATGGCCGCCGCGACAGGATCGGCCAGCTCGCTGCCCTTCTTGGCGGTCGCCGCGATCAGCCCCTGCAGGGTCTCCCCGGCACCGGAGACCTGGCCCGCGTTCCGGGTCGGTGTACTGCTGCTGGCGGTCTGGGTGATGTGGTAGGCGCTGGACGGGTTCGGCACGAAGGTGATGTCGATCTTCTTGCCGCTGAGCGCCAGGTAGCTGCTGTTGCTGTCCGGGAAGTACTTGACGTCGATGTCCTTGCCCTCGGACCGCAGCCTCGCCTGCCACTCCAGGAGGATCTTCTCCTGGTTGGTGCCCCGGGCCACCGCGACCGCTCTCCCCGCGAGGTTGCGGTAGTCGCCGCCGAAGTTCCAGGGGCTGTCCTTCACCACCTCGAAGGCCAGGTTGTCCTGCCGGTACGAGGCGAACTCGTACTTCTTCTTCCGCTCCTCGGTGACGGTGACGTTGGTGAAGGCCACGTCGACCTTGCCGCTGTCGATGCCGACGAACAGGTTCTCCCAGGTGGAGTTCTTCACCACCGGCTTCAGCCCGAGCGTGGCGGCCACCAGCCGTCCGAGGTCCGGCTCCGCGCCGGTCAGGGTCTTCTGGTCGGTGCCGACGTACGCCAGCGGCGGGAACCCGGTGGGCAGTGCGCCCACCCCGATGACCAGTTCCCCCCGTTCGCGGACGGCTTCGGGCAGCCTCGCCCGGAGGGACTCCTCCACGGGGACGGTGAGCTCGGTCTGCTGCGCGGCGCCGTTGGACAGGGCGCCGACGGTGACCGTGGCGGGGCCCGCCGCACCGCCGGCTCCGGCGGCTTGGGCGGCTCCGCTCCCGCCGCCGCAGGCGGTGAGCGCGGCGACGAGAGTCGTGGCGGTGGCGGCGGTGGCGAGCGCTCTGCGGAATGAATTCATTCGGTGCATGGAATGGCGTTCCTTCGATCAGCGGGGGGGCACGGGGGTAGGGGGCGGGGGTACGGGGTGCGCCGGGGGTACGGGGTGCGCCGTCAGATCACTTTGCTCAGGTACTCCCGGGTCCGGGGGTGGATCGGGGCGTCCAGGACCTGCTCGGGCGGGCCCTGCTCGACGATCCGGCCGTCGTCCAGGAAGACGATCTCGTCGGCCACTTCGCGGGCGAAGCCGATCTCGTGCGTGACGATCAAAAGGGTGGTCCCGCCGCCGGCCAGGTCCTTGATGACGGCCAGCACCTCGCCGACCAGTTCCGGGTCGAGCGCGGAGGTCGGCTCGTCGAAGAGGATGACGCCGGGCCGCAGCGCGAGCGCGCGGGCGATGGCCACCCGCTGCTGCTGCCCGCCCGAGAGCTGCCGCGGGTACGCGTCGGCCCGGCTGCCGAGACCGACCCGTTCCAGCAGCTCGCTGGCGAGCGCCCGGGCCGCCGGCCGGGGCAGCCGTCCGGTCGCCACCGGCGCCGCGGCCACGTTGTCGAGCACGGTGAGGTGGGGGAAGAGGTTGAAGTTCTGGAAGACGAAGCCGATCCGGCGGCGCTGGGCGAGGATCGCGCGTTCACTCAGCTCCTTGAGCCGTGTGCCGTGCCTCCGTACGCCGATCAGGTCGCCGCCCACGCTGACCTGCCCGGCGTCGGGCTTCTCCAAGTGGTTGACGACCCGCAGCAGGGTCGACTTGCCGGAGCCGGAGCGGCCGATCACCACGGTGACCGTGCCCGGCCGGACCCTCAGGCTGACCCCGTCCAGGACGCGACGGTCGCCGTACCACTTGTGCACGTCGTGGACCTCGATGGCGGCGGGCGGACTCGTCGTAGTGATGGTGGTGGTCATCGCGCGGTCTCCTTCCGGAAGCGTGCCCGCAGCTCGCGCAGGCCCGACCGGGCCCGCTGCAGGGGGGTGGGCGGCATGCTCCGCAGGGCCCCGCGTGCGTAGTACCGCTCGACGTAGAACTGCACGACGGACACGCCGCTGGTCAGGACCACGTACCAGGCGGTGGCGACCAGCAGCAGCGGCACCACGTCCCCCGGATAGGTGGCGCCCAGGCTCTGCACCGAGCCGAACAGGTCGAGCAGTGACACGTAGAACACGAGCGAGGTGGCCTTGACGAGCCCGATGAGCTGGTTGACGTAGCTGGGCACGATGGAGCGCAGGGCCTGCGGGAACACGATCCGGGCGAACCGGTAGCGCTTGGGCAGTCCGAGCGCGGCAGCCGCCTCGTGCTGGCTCTGGTCCACGGAGAGCAGCCCTGCCCTGACCACCTCCGCGGTGTACGCCGCTTCGACCAGGCCCAGTCCCACGACCGCCACGACCATGTCCGGGGCATGCTCCGACTCGTCGAAGGTGAGGAGCGCCGGACCGAACGGCACGCCGAGGCTCAGCGAGGGGTACAGGGCGCTGAAGTTGTAGAGGAAGAGGAGGACGACGATGAGCGGGACGGAGCGCAGCAGCCAGATGTACGTCCAACTCAGCGATCGCAGCACCGGACTGGCCGACAGCCGGCCGAGGGCCAGCAGGATGCCGCCCAAGAGGCCCAGGACCGCGCTGCAGACGGCCACCTGGAGTGTGATGAGCAGCCCGTCCAGGATCGCCGGCCGGGTGGCCCAGTACGCGAACCGGTCCCATTGGTAGAAGGGGTTGGTCAGCAGCCCGTGCGCGGCCTGGGAGGCCAGCACCAGCACGACGACGGTGGCGACCCACCGCCCGGGCCGCCGCAGCGGCAGTGCCCGCTCTGCCGGAGCGGGCGGACCGGAGCGTCCGGAAGGGCCGGAGGGCGCGGTCAGGAGAACCGGTTCGGTCAAGGGCCCTCCCGTGGGCTCGGTCATGTTCGGAGTTCCTCACTGCCGCGGCGGTTGAGCGGCAGTCGGCCGAGGACCACGGTCTACGGGGTCCATGGCGCCGAGGCCGTGCCGGGGATGCTAGGCAGTACCGCGGCCGCCCGGACGGGAGGCGGCGGGACTGCCATGAGGTCGCCACGCAGCGGCAACAATGGCGGCTCCAGCGGTTGCGGCAAGCCGAGCACTCTGCCCAGCACTCAAGACAGACCTGTCCACGATGCGGCCGCGCCCTTGCTGAGGAGGTCGCCGTCCCCGAGTATTCCTATCAATCCGATAGGAAAGGTAGGGATGCATGCGGTGCGGCCAGTCCGTACGCGGACGCCACCAGGGTGCGCCCGTCTCGGCGCACCCCCTCTGATCGCGTCACCGCGTCACCATCGACCCGTCCCTTCCCGGCCACTGGCCGTGGGCGTCAACACCGCTCCGGAGCAGCCCAGATGATCTCCGTCCCCCCGCATGGCCCCGCCGACCACGCAGCCCAGGCCCCGGGCCACGGCGCCCCGGCCGGTGGATGACGCCCGTGCCGACACCATCCAGCCCCGCCGCCACTGAGTCCGCCGAAGAACAGCGCCACGCGGTCCTGCGTGCCGCTCACGACGTGGCGGACGACCTCGCCGCGGACGCCATCGCCCGCGACCAGGCGGGCCTGCCTCCGATGGACGAGAAGGCACGGCTGTGCGAGGCCGGCCTGCTTGCCGCTCTCACCCCGCCCGGTCCCGGCCGCGGGGTCGACTGGCTCACCGGATGCGCCGTCATCCGGGCTGTCGCGACAGCCGACAGCTCCGTCGGCGCCGTACTCGCCCGCCATTACGTCCACACCTGGAGCGGACGCTTCTACACGAGTCACCACCAGGCGGCCGCCCTTGAGGAGGAGTCACGGCGCAAGCAGTGGCTGTGGACGGGTGCGGTCCGCACTCCTGGACCAGACGAGGACACGCACGCAGCGGACCTCACCCTGTGGCCGCGCAACACCGGCTACCTCCTGAACGGCTGCCGGTCCGTGGACACCGCGGTGACCGTCGCCGACCAGATCGTGCTGGACGCCGTGTGCGCCGTGACCGGCGACATCCTGGTCGTACGAATCCCTCGCGGCGCGCGCGGCGTGACCGTGGAACCCGCCCACGGCCGGCTCGGCCAGCGTGTCGCCGGCGCGGGCAAGGTCGTCCTGGACGGTGTCACCGTCACACCCGGACAGCTGCTGGGACGCCGGCCGTACGACGAGGAGTCGGCCGCGCCCTTCACCGCGCTCGCCGAGACGGCGCTCCGGCTCGCCCTGTGCCATGTCGCCTCGGGCATCGTCGAAGGCGCCCTCAGCGAGGCGCGCGACCTCAGCAGAGGCGGCCATGCACACCGCCTGCCCCGCGCGGATCCGGACCTCCTGCTGACGTACGGGGAACTCGCCTCCGCCGCGCAGACGGCCACCGCCGTCGTCCACCGGGCAACGGCGGTGATGGCGCGGGCCCTCGACACGGGCTCCCAGCTCGATGCCGAGGAGCCCGCGAGCGTCGCCGCACTGGTCGCCACGGCCGAGAACGTGACGTCGAAGGCCGCCCTGGACATCACCGCGCGGGTGCTGGAACTGGCCGACGCCCCCGGCCTGGACCGCTTCTGGCGCAACGCACGCGAGCTGACCGCCCACCAGCCGGTCATGCGCCGTCTGCGCTCCATCGGCGAGCACTACCTCAACGGCTCCCACCGCGCCGTGGCGGCGGCCTTCCACTGACGCGAGGCGCCACACGGGACGGCTCCGGACCAATCGGCCGATCCGAGCCTCCGACCGCCGGCTCAAACACCTGCCCAGCCGCTGGTAGCCGGCCGCCGACAGCCGGTAGCAGGTAGCCGCCCGCGACGAACGCAGGCCGAAGCCGTACGGGATAATGGGCCCATGCGGATCTCAGCCAGGGCCGACTACGCGGTACGCGCCGCGCTGCAGCTCGCAGCGGCACAGGAGGGCGGGCCCCTGAAGGCCGAAGCCATTGCCGACGCCCAGGACATCCCGCACAAGTTCCTCGAAGGCATCCTGAACGACCTGCGCCGAGGCGGTATCGTCCTCAGCCAGCGCGGCGGCAACGGCGGCTACCGACTGGCCCGGCCCGCCCAGTCCATCAGTATCGCGGATGTCATCCGGGTCGTCGACGGACCGCTCGTCTCGGTACGCGGGGTCCGGCCCCCGGACCTCACCTACACCGGGCCCGCCCAGTCGCTCCTCCCCTTGTGGATCGCGCTCCGGTCCAACGTGCGGGAGATCCTGGAGGGCGTGACGCTCGCCGACGTCGCATCGTCCCACCTGCCCGCCGAGGTGTCCGCGCTGACCCGCGCTCCCGGCGCCTGGACCAATCCCTGATCCGCCAACCCGGCCCACCAGTGTTTTCGCACTGCCCAGGACAGGTCCGTCCGCGATGACCCGCATCGTGGCCACCTCGTCGTCCAGCATGTGGGCGCCACGGTGGCGGATCTCGCCGCCGCACGCATGAATTCGCAGGTCAGCGCGGCACAGAGAGAACTGTGGGTGGCGCAATACTGCGGCAACACCACCGGACCCACAGTGCCGGTACGTTCCCTTCCATGCCAGCCGAACCCGCCCCCGCCACCCGCCCGGTCGCCGCCGCGCGCCGCCGACGGCTGCGTGCGGACCAGGCCCGGCAGCTCGCCGACCTCCTGCGCCACCAGATCCTGGCGGGCGGCTTCCCCGACGGTGCGCTCCCTCTGGAGAACACCATCGCCGCCGAGTACCGGACCAGCCGCAACACCGTCCGGCAGGCACTGGACCTGCTGCGCGGCGAGCAGCTCATCGACCGGCAACCCGGGGTCGGCACCGTGGTGGTGTGCGAGAAGTACCCGCACGGCCTGGACCGCCTCCAGGGCCTGGCCGAAACGCTGCACGAGCACGGCCGGGTGACGAACGAGGTCCGCACCGTCGGACCTGTCACCGCCTCGGGCCCGGTTGCCCACCGGCTCGGCCTGCCCGAACACACCGAGGTGCTCTGTATCGAGCGGCTGCGCCGCCTCAACGGTCTGCCGCTGTCCCTGGACCTGTCCTACCTGCCCATGGACGTGGGCAGTGAACTTCTCGGCTGCGACCTGGAGAACACGGATGTGTTCCGGCTCCTGGAGTCACTGACCGGTGGCCCTCTGGGCCATGCCGAGATCACGGTCGAGGCCGTCAACGCCGACGCGCACTCCGCCGCGGTGCTTGAGGCCCCCCGCGGCGCCGCCGTACTGATGCTGGAGCGGTTGACCCGGCTGCCCGACGGCCGACCGGTGGACCTGGAGTTCATCCGGTTCCGCGGCGACCGCATCACGATGAGCGGCGTGCTGCACCGCTCCCTCTGAGCCCTGCCGGCACCTGAGCCCCCCGGGGGCCTTGAGCTCCGTCCGATCCCCCTCCTTGGAGACCGCCATGCCCCTTGTTCCGCAGCGCGCCGACGTGCCCGTGACCATCGACGAATCCAAGTGCATCGACGGGTGCACGCTCTGCGTCGACATGTGTCCGTTGGACTCGCTCGCGATTCGCGCCGACAACGGCAAGGCGTACATGCACGTCGACGAGTGCTGGTACTGCGGCCCGTGCGCGGCCCGCTGCCCCACCGGCGCGGTCACCGTCAACATGCCCTACCTGCTCCGGTGAAAGGCCGAACTCCCATGCACAGCAGAAGACTCCCGCCTCGCCCACTGCTCGCGCTCGCCCTGCTGCTCCCGCTGACCGCTGCCTGCGGCGTCTCGGCCGGCGCCGACAACGAGGGCACCGGCAAGACGGTCACGGTGACGGTCGGCTACCAGTCGAAGACGATCAACACCGTGACCGCCGGCACCCTGCTGCGCTCCCTCGGATACTTCGAGGAGGAGCTCAAGGCCCGCTCGAAGAAGGACGGTACGACCTACAAGGTCGAGTGGCAGGACTACGCGACGGGTGCCCCGATCACCGCCCAGATGACCGCCGGAAAGATCGACATCGGCTCGATGGGTGATTTTCCCCTGCTGATCAACGCGGCCCGCGGCAAGGAGCTCAAGCAGCCGACCCGGCTGGTCGCGGTCACCGGCTACAACCTGCGGGGCGGGCTGAACACCGTGGTCACCGCCCCCGGCTCGGCCGTCCGGTCGCTGGCCGACCTGCGCGGCAAGCGGGTGTCCACGAGCGTGGGCTCGGCCGCCGACGGCACCCTGGTACGGGCCCTCCAGCGAGCGGGCATCGACCCGGACAAGGACATCCAGAAGCTCAACCAGCAGCCCAGTGTCGGCGCTTCGGCCCTGGTCGCGGGCAGTGCGGACGCGCTCTCCCAGTTCGTCGCCTGGCCCGGCCAGCTGGCCTTCGAGGGGCGCGCCGCGGCCCTCTACGACGGGGCGGAACTGAATCTGCCCACCTTCCACGGGGTCACGGTCCGGGAGGAGTTCGCCAAGGAACGGGCCGGGGTCCTCGACGACTTCCTCAAGGCGCAGCGGCGGGCCACCGACCACCTGCGCGAGCAGCCGGTCGCGGCCGCCGAGTCGGTGGCCGAGGAGACCGGACTGCCCGCCGAGGTGGTCTACCTCTACAACGGTGCCAACGGCATCGCCACCTTCGACCCGCAGCTGCGTCCGGAGCTCATCACCGCGTTGAAGGAGGACGTTCCCGTACTCAAGTCGGCCGGACTGGTGGGCGACGTGGACGTGGACGCCTTCGTCGACCCGGCGCCTCTGGAGCGGGCCGTGCAGGCCCCGGCCTACCCGGAGGCGGGCGCGGCCAAGCCGGAGCTGTGGCTGAAGGGCCAGAGCACCACCCGCACCTTCGACAGCCCCAAGGAGCTGCTGCAGGCCGCCAGGGGAGCCGACGTCCGGGCCGCGTACGTGCCGGACGCGCTGACCGGCACCCTGTGGTTCGCCGACAAGGCGGTGTGGGTGGCGGACGGCACCGAACTGCGCGCCTTCGTCACCCCGGCCAGTGCCCAGCGGTACGTCGACGGTCATGCCGGGGCACGGATCATCCGCTACGCGGACGCCGTGGGTCTCGCGTCATGACCGCGGGCCGCCGACTGGTGCGCGCCGCCTCGCTGGGTGCGGCCCTCGGGCTGTGGCAGCTGCTCACCTCCCTGGACATCAATCTGTGGCTGCGGTTCGAGCAGTTCCCGACGGTGGGCGAGGTGGCCTCCGCCTTCGGCGACCGCCTCGGCACCGGTCCGTACTGGCAGGACCTCGGTCACAGCCTCCGGCGGATCGTGGTGGGGTTCCTGCTGGCCGCGGTGCTGGGGGTGGCGGCCGGCACGGCGGTCGCCCGGTCCCGGTGGGCCGCCGACCTGCTGGGTCCACTGCTGGAGGTGGTACGGCCGGTGCCGGCCATCGCCCTGGTCCCGGTCGCCATCCTGCTCCTGCCGACCAACGAGCAGGGCATCGTGTCCATCACCTTCGCCGCCGCCTTCTTCCCGGTGGTGGTGTCGACGCGGCACGCGGTCCGGGCGCTCACCCCGGTCTGGGAGGAGGCCGTACTGACCATGGGGGGCAGCCGTCCGCGGGTGCTGTTCTCGGTGGTGCTGCCGGGCGCGCTGCCGGGCATCTTCGGCGGCCTGTCGGTGGGCATCGGCGTCTCGTGGATCTGCGTGATCTCCGCGGAGATGATCTCCGGGGAGTACGGGGTGGGGTACCGCACCTGGCAGGACTACACGGTCGTCGACTACTCGGGCGTCTTCGTCGGCATGGCCACCATCGGGGTCCTGGGATGGCTCACCTCGACCGCGGTGGAACTCCTGGGCCGTCGCGCCACGGCCTGGCTCCCCCGCCCGGCCCGGCGGGGAGCCGCGGGGGCGAAACCTTCGGCGGTCTCGCGCGCCCGGGGTCGTACCTCCGCTCACAGGGGCACCGAACCCGCCGCCCCGCACTCCGAGCCCCGTACCGCCGTTCCCCGGAAGGAGCCGGTCCCATGAGCACCGCGACCCTGCCCACCGCGCCCCCGACGCCCGGGGCCGCGCTCGCCCTCCAGGACGTACGACTCGGCCACGCGCACGACGCCGCTCTGCCGGGCACCGTCACACTGGACATCGCACCGGGCGAACTGCTGGCCGTGGTCGGCCCGTCCGGTTGCGGGAAGTCCACCCTGCTCCGCACCCTCGCCGGGCTGCTCCCTCCACTGGCCGGGCAGGTCATCCAGGACGGCGAAAGGATCGCCCGGCCCGCCGCCGACCGGGCGCTGGTCTTCCAGGAGGACGCCCTCCTGCCCTGGCGCACCGTCCGCGCCAACGTGGAACTTCCCCTGGCGATCCGCCGGGTCTCCCGAGCCGAGCGGCGGCGGGCCGCGGCCGAGTGGCTGGACCGAGTCGGTCTGGCCGAGCACGCCCACAAGCTGCCGCACCGACTGTCCGGCGGCCAGCGCCAACGCGTCCAGCTGGCCCGGGCCCTGGCCGGACGGCCCCGCACGGTCCTGATGGACGAACCGTTCGGCGCGCTCGACGCGCACACCCGCGCCGAGATGCAGGACCTGCTGGTGGACATCCTGCACGGCACGGGCGCGACCGTCGTCTTCGTCACCCACGACGTGGACGAGGCCCTCCACCTCGGGGACCGGGTCGCCCTGCTCGGCCGCGGCGAAGTGCTGGACGTCCCGCACCCGCGCAAGCGCGAAGCGCAGCACGCCCCCGGCACCGCCGCACTGCGCCGCCACATCCTCGAAACCCTCTGAAAGGCACTTCCCGTGGAGACCCCCGTCGACAGCCCCCTGCCCGTTCCCGCCCTCGCCGACGCGACGGAGCTGTCCTGCGACGTCCTTGTCATCGGCGGCGGGACCGCCGGCACCATGGCCGCGCTGACCGCGGCCGAGCGCGGCGCACAGGTGCTGCTGCTGGAGAAGGCGCACGTACGGCACTCCGGCGCGCTCGCCATGGGCATGGACGGGGTCAACAACGCGATCATCCCGGGCCGGGCCGAGCCCGACGACTACGTCGCCGAGATCACCCGCGCCAACGACGGCATCGTCGACCAGTCCACCGTCCGGCAGACCGCCACCCGCGGCTTCGCCATGGTCCAGCGCCTCGAATCGTACGGAGTGAAGTTCGAGAAGGACGCCCACGGCGAGTACGCGGTACGCCAGGTGCACCGCTCCGGCTCGTACGTGCTGCCGATGCCGGAGGGCAAGGACGTCAAGAAGGTCCTCTACCGGCAGCTGCGGCGACGCGAGATGCGCGAGCGGATCCGCATCGAGAACCGCCTCATGCCGGTCCGGGTGCTCACCCACCCCGACGACGGCCGGGCGATCGGCGCGGCCGCCTTCAACACCCGCACCGGGCAGTTCGTCACCGTGCGGGCCGGCGCGGTGATCCTGGCCACCGGGGCGTGCGGCCGGCTCGGCCTGCCCGCCTCCGGCTACCTGTACGGGACGTATGAGAACCCGACGAACGCGGGCGACGGCTACGCCATGGCGTACCACGCGGGGGCCGCGCTCACTGGCATCGAGTGCTTCCAGATCAATCCGTTGATCAAGGACTACAACGGGCCGGCGTGCGCGTACGTCGCGAATCCGTTCGGCGGCTACCAGGTGAACCGGCACGGCGAGCGGTTCGTGGAGTCGGACTACTGGTCGGGGCAGATGATGGCCGAGTTCGCGGCCGAACTGGCCTCCGACCGGGGCCCGGTGTACCTCAAGCTCAGCCACCTGCCCGAGGAGACCGTCACCGCCGTCGAATCGATCCTGCACACGACGGAGCGGCCCACCCGCGGCACGTTCCACGAGGGGCGGGGCCACGACTACCGCACCCACGACATCGAGATGCACATCTCGGAGATCGGGCTGTGCGGCGGGCACTCCGCCTCCGGTGTGCGGGTGGACGCGCACGCCCGCACCACCGTGCCCCGGCTGTACGCGGCCGGCGACCTGGCCTGCGTACCGCACAACTACATGATCGGCGCCTTCGTCTTCGGCGACCTGGCCGGTGAGGACGCGGCGCAGTACCGGACCTACGGGGGTGAGCTGCCGCAGGACCAGGTGGCCGCCGCCCACGAGCTCGTCTACCGGCCGCTGCGCCATCCCGACGGGCCGCCGCAGCCGCAAGTGGAGTACAAACTGCGGCGGTTCGTCAACGACTACGTGGCACCGCCGAAGACGGGTGCGAAGCTGTCACTGGCGGTGGAGGCGTTCACCCGTATGTCGCGGGAGATCGCCGGGATGGGGGCACGGACGGCCCACGAGCTGATGCGGTGCGCGGAGGTCGGCTTCATCCGGGACTGCGCGGAGATGGCCGCCCGGGCCTCCCTGGCCCGCACCGAGTCCCGTTGGGGCCTGTACCACGAGCGGATGGACCACCCCGAGCGCGACGACTCGGGCTGGCTGCACCACCTCGATCTGCGCAAGTCCCCGTCCGGGGCGATGGAGTTCACCGCGCGGCCCGTCGAACCGTACGCGGTGCCGGTGCCGGAGTTCACGCCGGTACCGGGCCCGGAGCGCCGGCTGGGCGAGGTGGCGCTGGTGCCGGTGGCCACGGCCGGCCCTCGGGACACCGCACCCGCCGCCCGCCCCGACGCGCGTCCCGGCGCGCCGGGGGCCGCCCGCCCTGGCGCGCAGGCGGCCCCGCAGGCGGCTGCGCAGGCGGCCCCGCCGGAGGCGCTCGCACCGGCCGGCACTCCGGATGCCTCCGCGCCCGACCCCGCACTGCTCCGACTGCTCTCCCTTGCCGAGGAGTCCCCCGACCTGGACGCCCTCCGCCCCTACCTGTCGGACGCCGATCCCGCGGTGCGGGCCGCGGCCGTCGCCGCTCTCGCCGAGACGCTGCCGGCCGGCGCCGGCCCCGCGCTCGCCGCGCGCCTGCGGGACACCGCACCCCGGGTCCGGGCCGCCGCCGCGGCCGCGCTGCGCGAGCTCGTCGAGGTACTGCCCGCCGAACCGGAGCTGGGAGACGGGCTGCGGGGGGCCCTGGGAGTCGACGACCCGGCGGTGCGCGCCGCCGCGCTCGACGTGCTGCGGACGCTGCGGCTCGGTGACGTCGAGGTGTACGCCGCCGCGCTCGCCGACGGCGACATCGACGTCCGCACCACCGCGGTACGCGGCCTGGTCTCCGTGGACGCGGTGCCGGAACTGACAGCGGCGGGCGCCGACCCCGCCCGCGAGGTCCGGGTCGCCGTGGCGCGCGGCCTCGGTGCCGTGCACGCCCCGGCCCCGGCACCCCTCGACGCGCTGATCGGCGACCCCGATCCACTGGTCCGGGCCGCCGCCCTGGGCGCGCTGGCCACCACCGGATGCCCGCCCGCGTACGCCGCGAGGGCCGCGGCGGCGCTCGCCGACTCCACGTGGCAGGTCCGGGCCGGCGCCGCCACCGCCCTCCGCTCGGCACCGTCCGCCGAGGCGGTACCCGCCCTCGCCGAGGCCTTGGCCGATCCGAACGCGGATGTCCGCAAGGCCGCCGTCCTCTCCCTCCTCTCCCACCCCTCCCCCGCGGCCCGCACCGCCCTCGCCACCGCCACCACCGACCCCGACGCCGACATCCGCGCCTACGCCTCCCGCGCGACCGCCTGACCGCCACGGGGACAGCGCGTGTGCGCACCCCAACGAGCGATGTTGCGCTCGGAGTTCGGAGCACTCCCTCCTCGATGCGTTCGGCGACGGCGCCGGGGCATCACACGCGAGCGATCAGCGCATACCGGATGTCATCGACCGGGCGCCCCCACAGGTCCGGGATGTCGCTGAGGTCTTCCACCCGCACCGATGCCACCAGCGGCTCGACCGCGGAGGCAAGGTCGGCGGGAAGCACCCCGCCGTTCCACGGCAGCGCTTCGGCACCCGTGACATACGGCTCTCCTTGCCCGGCTTCCCCCCAGCGCCCTTCGACAAGGAGCAGTGTGCCTCCCGGCCGAAGCCGGGACACCCACGCTCCCAGGGCGCTTTCAGGCGCCGGAAGGGTCCACAGGAGATGCCGAGCGAGCACCAGGTCGAACTGCTCGCCGCCCGTGGGAGGCGCAGCGGCGTCCCCCACGAGAAAACGCCCTGAGAGGCCAGCGGTCGACAGCTTTGTCTGAGCTTGCTCAACCATTCTCGCGGACAGGTCGACCCCGGTCACCCGGTGGCCGGCCGCAGCGAGCAGCGCCGAGAGCGAGCCCGTACCGCAGCCGATATCCAGGACGTCAGCCGGGCCGGGCGGCGCCCACCGCCGCAGCAGCTCATCCCACGCACGGCGGGTGTGTCCCGCCCGCAGACCATGATCCGGCTCGTCGTCGAACGAGCGAGCTGCGGCGTCCCAATAATCCGCGATCTCAGAAGCGTTGATCATGCCCGCATTCATCCTCTCAGTACTTACTGACAGCACCGCTTGCCGGCCAGTCCCCTCGACCGACCACGACGAAACAACTGGTGCAGTTCCTGCGCCGGCAGATCCGCGGGCCGGCACGCCGCTGAGGTTGCCGCGGCTCGCGTGGCTCACCGCTCAGTCGGGTGCCTCACCCGAGTCGGCGGGCTGGGAGGTGTGGGTCGCCGCGGACCGCTCGATGTCGTCCTTGGTCGCGGCCCAGCTGGCCAGCAGGTTCAAGGCGTCCTGCGAGGGTGAGTGGGGCTCGGCGGTGTACGTGAGGAGGAACTGGCTGGGGCCGTCGGGGAGCGCGAAGGTTTCGAAGGGCAGGTCGAGGTCGCCGACGACCGGGTGGTGGAGGAGCTTCACGCCCGTGGTGTGCATCCGGACGCCGAGATCGGCGCCACCCCGGCACAGACCGCACTGGCATGGCTGCTGACCCGCGGCGACGACATCGCCCCCATCCCCGGAACCGCCGGCTCTCACGCGTCGAGGAGAACACCGCCGCCGACGCCGTCGAACTCAGCGCCGCTCAGCTCGACCGCCTGAACAACCTCACCCCGGCCGCGGGCGAACGCCACGACGAGGCGAACATGGCCACCATCGACCACTGACCGCACGCAGCACCCCACCACGGCGCTCGCCTTTGCCCGGCTGCATGAACCCGTGCCGCGGTGCGCGTGCCGTGCGCTCCCTTCCGCACGGGGACTCATGAGGCCATCCTCCTGATATGGCGACCCTCCCGAAGGCTCCATGCCCCTCTTGCTCCGTCCCCCACGCCCTGCTCAGTACGAGCCGGATCGGATACGGGTCGGTCAAGGACCACAATGGCGAACGACGTGGCTGACGGAGAGGCGGTGCCGAACAGCGGTGCTGGACCCGCGCTTTGGGTAGCCGGTGCGGTGGTGGTCCTTGAGGGGCGAGTCCTGCTCGTCAAGCGACTGGTCGCGGAGGGCCAACTCTCCTGGCAGTTCCCGGCGGGCAAGGTCGAGCCGGGCGAGACTTTCGAGGAGGCCGCCGTCCGCGAGACGAAGGAAGAGGCCGGCCTGGACGTGGTCGCCCTCAGCCGCCTGGGCGAGCGGGTCCATCCGATTACCGGCCGGCCCGTGTCCTACACAGCCTGCGAGGTAGTCAGCGGGACCGCGCACGCCGCGGACCTCGATGAGATCGCCGAGATCGCATGGGTGACCCTGTCGGAGATCCCCCGGTACATCCCGTACGGGCTCTTCGATCCCGTACAGCGATACCTGGACGTCGCCCTTCGGGCCATGTGAATCGGCCGCGTCGAGCTCAGTGAGCCCAGTGTCAGTGGTCGATGGCCTGGTAGAGCGTGGTCCAGAAATCGTGGATGAGGCGGGCGGAGTCCGGGGTGGACATCCCGACCTGGGTGAGCAGGATTCCGGTGAGCTGGTTGTCCGGGTCGGCGTAGGCCGTGGTGCCCGTACCGCCGTCCCAGCCGAACTGGCCTATGGGCGTGTGGTCGCCACGCTGCGTGCGCACCGCCATCCCGAAGCCCCAGCCTCCCTGCTGTGCTTGACCGACCGTGAGGTGGGCGATGCCTCTGTACATGCCGGCCCGGGCAGCCTGCTGCTCGGGCGTGAGGCGGTTGGTGGTCATCAGCTCGACGGCGGGCCGGGACAGGATCCGTTCGCTGCCGTGCACGCCCTGGTTCAGCAGCATCTGGAAGTAGGCGTGGTAGTCGTCGACGGTGGAGACCAGCCCGCCGCCGGCGCCCTGGAACGCCGGAGGCCGGCTGCTCCTTCCGGTTTCTGCCTCGTCCCACACCAGGAAGTCCCCGGTCTGCGGATCGGGCCCGTACAGGGGCGGCAGCCGGTCGATCTTGCAGGCGGGCACATGGAAGGCGGTGTCCTTCATCCCCAGCGGATCGAGGATGCGGTCGCGCAGGAAGGTCTCCAACGGCTGCCCCGTGACCCTGGCTACGAGCACGCCGAGCACTTCGCTGCCGAGGTCGTACTGCCACCGCTCGCCGGGCTGGTGGGACAGCGGCAGCTCGCCGAGGCAGCGCATCCACTCGTCCGGGTCGGGCGCCGGCCCGGATGTCACGCTGTAGTCGAGACGCTCGAAGGTCGCGGCCCTGATCGAGGAGGCCGGCAGATCGAAATCCATTCCGAGCCCGAACGTGGAGGTCAGCAGGTCCCGGACGGTGATCGGCCGCCGGGCCGGCACGGTCTCCTCCAGCGGGCCGTCGGGCCGCTTCAGCACCCGGCGGTCGGCGAGTTCGGGCAGCCACGGGTCCACCGGCTCGTCGAGGCGCAGCTTGCACTCGTCGAGCAGGACCATCGCCGCAGCCGTCGTGACCGGCTTGGACGTGAACGCCATCCGGAAGATCGTGTCCCGGCGCATCGGCGCGCCACCCTCATGACGCATCGTCCCGATCGCTTCGACGTGCGTCTGGCCGCTGCGGCTGACCAGGGCGACCACCCGGGGAATCCTCTCGGACTCGACATGCCCTGCCAGCACCTCGCGCAGCCTGCGCAGCCCTGCTTCGGAGAAACCGCTGTTGCCTCCACTCATGATGAATCTCTCCTTGTCTACCGGCCTCCTTCGAGGTGGCCATGCGATGAGCGTGCACCCTGCCCCAAGGTCAAGGTCAACCTCCATCGCGGCCACGGGCTGACCGGCACCGTTGCCGCCCCGGGATGACGAGCGGTAACAGCTGCGCGCTAGCCTCGCCCCCGTGATCTCCCGCACCCCCTACCTCGAAGTGAGCACGAAGGTGAACTGCGGCCGCCGCTCGATCCCGCCCGAGGAGTTCCGTTCCGCCGCCGACGCGGTGCGCGAGACCGCAGCCGCCCACTGTGCCCACTACCTGACGGTGCGTTGAGCCGATGGCACAGGGGCTCACGATCGGTCAGGCGGCAGCGTTCGTCGGTGTCACGATCAAAACCGTGCGGCACTACCACCGGCTCGGCCTGATCGCCGAGCCGGAACGCGATGGTTCCGGCTACCGGCGTTACGGGTCGGCCGACCTCCTCCGGCTGGTCCAGGTCCGGACCCTGGCTGCGGCCGGCGTGCCGCTGGCTGAGATCGGCGACCTGCTCGACGCCGATCCTGAGCTGTTCGCCGCCGCACTGGACGACGTCCATCGTCGGCTCACCGAGCAGGTCGAGGACCTGATCGCGCGACGGGACACCCTGCACCGGCTCGCGCAGCGCGTCCTTGGACGGGGTGTCTCAGCGCACCGGGATGATGTCGGGGGCGCCGAGCCGCACGGCGTCGGCGGTCCGGTCGTCCGGCTGCTGTTGGGCCTCGCGTTCAGCGGCTACCCGCTTCAGGTAGTGGTCGACCTCGCGGCCCTGGTGCGCCTGGTCCCATCCCAGATGGGGCGCCATCAGTTCCGCGACGGTCCGCGCCGCGTCCACCCCGCGGTCCCAGGACTCGATGGAGATTCGGGTACGCCGGGCGAGCACGTCCTCCAGGTGGCGGGCTCCCTCATGGGTCACCGCGTAGACGGCCTCGACCCGGAGGTAATCGTCGGAGCTCGGCAGCGGCGCGCCGAGCGAGGGGTCGGCCGCGATCAGGCTGAGTGGTTCGTGCACCAGGGAGCCGTAGCGGTTCAGGAGGTGCTCGATGCGGGCGACGTGCAGCCCGGAGCGCTCGGCGAGTTGGTGCCGGGAGTTCCACAGCGCCGGGTAGCCGTCGGCGCCGAGCAGCGGAACGCGCTGCGTGACACAGTCGGGCACCTTCTCGTCCAGGCCTCGGACCGCCTCGTCGACGGCGTCCTTGGCCATGACCCGGTACGTCGTGTACTTGCCGCCGGCCACCACGACGAGCCCGGGGACCGGGTGTGCGACCAGGTGCTCTCGTGACAGTTTGCTGGTCTCCGCGGCCTCACCGGACAGGAGGGGGCGCAGACCGGCGTAGACGCCCTCGACGTCCTCGGGAACCAGGGGTGTGGCCAGAACGCTGTTGACGTGTTCCAGCAGGTAGGTGACGTCCTTGGAGCTGAGGGCGGGATGGGCCTTGTCGAGTGTCCAGTCGGTGTCGGTGGTCCCGATGATCCAGTGTCGCCCCCAGGGGATGACGAACAGCACGCTCTTCTCGGTGCGGAGGATCAGCCCGGTGCGGGAGTTGATCCGGTCACGCGGGACGAGCAGGTGTACGCCCTTGGAGGCGCGGACGTGGAACTGGCCGCGCGTGTCGGCCATGGTTTGGGTGTCGTCGGTCCACACGCCGGTCGCGTTGATGACCTGCTTCGCCCGCACCTCCGTTTCGTCGCCGGTCTCCAGATCGGTGACGACGGCCCCCACCACGCGCTCGCCCTGCCGCAGGAAGCGGCTGACGCGGGTGCGGTTGGCGGCCAGCGCTCCATAGGCGACCGCCGTGCGGGTGAGGAACATGGTGTGCCGGGCGTCGTCCACCTGGGCGTCCCAGTACTGGATGGCGCCGACCAGGGCGTCGGAGCGCAGCGCGGGCGCCTCGTGCAGGGCTCGGCGCTTGAGCAGGTGACGGTGGTGGGGCAGGCCGCTGGAGGTGCTGGAAGCCGCGGCCATGGTGTCGTACAGCAGCACGCCGGCGCCGACGTAGGGCCGCTCCCAGACCCGGTGTTGCAGGGGGTAGAGGAACGGCACCGGACGTACCAGATGGGGCGCCAGGTGCTGTAGCAGGAGTCCGCGTTCCCTCAGGGCTTCGGCGACGAGCCGGAAGTCCAGCATCTCCAGGTAGCGCAGGCCTCCGTGGATGAGCTTGCTGGAGCGGCTGGACGTCCCCGAGGCCCAGTCGCGGGCTTCGACGAGGCCGACGCTGAGGCCCCGGGTGGCGGCGTCGAGGGCCGCCCCGGAGCCGACGACGCCGCCACCGACGACGAGGACGTCGAGTTCGCCCTCTCCCAGCCGGACGAGGGCCTCCGCGCGTGCCTCTGGCGAGAGGGCCACCGGATTCGCCATGGTCTCCTCCTCGTGCTGCCGGTGCGGGTACGGGCCGCGCACGCGACGGGTGGCGGCCCGTTCGGTCACCCTCGGACCTCGGCCGGAAGCTATTCGACCTTGGCCCAGTCGAGCGTGCGCTCCACCGCCTTCTTCCAGCCCGCGTACCCTTCCGCGCGCCGGTCCTCGGACCATTGGGGCTCCCAGCGCTTGGACTCCTGCCAGTGGGTGCGCAGCTCGTCCGTGTCCCGCCAGAAGCCGGTGGCGAGGCCGGCTGCGTAGGCGGCGCCGAGCGCGGTCGTCTCGGCGACGACGGGCCGGCTGACCGGTACACCGAGGACATCGGCTTGGATCTGCATGCACAGGTCGTTGGCCGTCACGCCGCCGTCGACCTTGAGCACGTCGAGGTGGACGCCGGAGTCCTGCTCCATGGCCTCCACCACGTCGCGGCTCTGGTAACAGATGGCTTCCAGAGTGGCGCGCGCCAGGTGGCCGTTGTCGTTGTACCGGGCGAGGCCGACGATCGCGCCGCGGGCGTCGGAGCGCCAGTACGGGGCGAACAGGCCGGAGAAGGCGGGGACGAAGTAGATGCCGCCGTTGTCCTCGACGGTACGGGCCAGGCGTTCGCTCTCGCCGGCGTCACTGATGATCTTCAGCTGGTCACGCAGCCATTGCACCGCGGAGCCGGTGACGGCGATGGAGCCCTCCAGTGCGTAGATCGCCGGGCTGTCGCCGAACTGGTACGCCACGGTGGTGAGGAGGCCGTGCTGGGACCGGACCAGTTCGGTGCCGGTGTTGAGCACCAGGAAGTTGCCGGTGCCGTAGGTGTTCTTGGCTTCGCCCGGCGCGTAGCAGACCTGCCCGACGGTGGCTGCCTGCTGGTCACCGAGCACACCGGTGATGGGGATGGCGGCCCGCAGCGGCCGGGACATGCGGGTCCGTCCGAACGCCTCCGCGTGGGAGGACGGGCTGATGGTGGGCAGCATCGCCCGGGGAACGCCGAAGAAGCCCAGCAACTCGTCGTCCCAGTCGAGGGTCTCCAGGTCCATCAGCATGGTGCGGCTGGCATTGGTCACGTCGGTGGCGTGGATGCCGCCGTCGGGGCCGCCGGTGAGGTTCCACAGCACCCAGCAGTCGGTGTTGCCGAAGAGGGCGTGGCCCTGCTCGGCCGCCTCGCGGACTCCGTCGACGTTCTCCAGGATCCACTGGATCTTGCCGCCGGAGAAGTATGTGGCCGGCGGCAGCCCTGCCTTGCGGCGGATGACGTCGCCCTGGCCCGAGCGTTCCAGCGCTGCCGCGATGGAGTCGGTACGGGTGTCCTGCCAGACGATGGCGTTGTAGTACGGACGGCCGTTGCGCGGGTCCCAGACGACGGTCGTCTCCCGCTGGTTGGTGATGCCGACAGCCGCCAGGTCCTCCGGCGAGAGATTTCCGTGCCGGAGCGCGTTCTGGATCACCGAGTTGGTGCGCTCCCAGATCTCCACCGGGTCGTGTTCGACCCACCCCGAGCGGGGGAGGATCTGCGCGTGCTCAAGCTGGTGCCTTGCCACCTCGTTGCCTGCATGGTCGAAGATCATGAAACGGGTGCTGGTGGTCCCCTGGTCCACCGCGCCGACGAAGTCCGCCATGGGGTGCCGCCTCTCCTTGGACTGTCCCGGGGTCGCCGCCGGATCACGGCCACCCCGGGAGAGCCGGTCAGCTCTGGTCCGGGGCCGGGACCCGCCCGGGGGGCTCCGGCTCAGCGGTCGGCAGGAACCGGCCGATGAAGAACTTGTACAGGCCCGCTCCCAGCAGACCCCCGATCAGGGGACCGACGATCGGCACCCAGAAGTAGAAGTGCCCGTACTGATCTCGCCACGCTCCGCCGTACCCGGTGAGGAAACTGGCCAGCCGCGGACCGAAGTCGCGTGCCGGATTGATCGCGTAACCCGCGTTGGTGCCCCACGCCATACCGATTGCCACGACGATCAGGCCGACGATGAACGGCGCCAGGTTGGCGCCGGGAGGCGTGTTGAGCAAGTCCGTGACCGCAAGGATCAGCAGCAGCAGGATGGCGGTGCCGATGATCTGGTCGCGGAGTGCGCCCCATTCGGTGACCGGCAGGTTCGTGTTGCCGTTGGCGGGCAGCGTGGAGAAGACGCCCTGCGTCTTGATCGTGTGGGTGGGGTCTGCCTTCGCCAGCGCCTCGGTGTAGTTCCACCGGACGATGAGGGCCGCCACGAAGGCCCCGGCCGTCTGGGCCAGCGCGTAGGGAGCCACTCTGCTCCAGGGGAACCCCTTGAACACCGCCAGCGCGACGGTCACCGCGGGATTGAGGTGAGCACCGCTCAGCCTCGCCGCGACGTAGACGCCGAGAGTGACGCCGAGGCCCCAGGCCCAGGCGATGCTGTCGTGGTTTCCCAGGCCGCCCGCCGGGTCCGTGAGGGCCCCGCCGGCGACTACCTGAGCCACCACACCGCACCCGAAGAGGATGAGGATCATGGTGCCGGCGAATTCTGCTGAAAGCTCGCCGACCAGCCCCGATTTCTTGAGCCGCTCAGCCATGGGTGCCCGCTTCCCGCCGGCCCAGGGACCGGCCGTCGACTGCCCCGAGTCCTCCAAAAATCATAGTAAGACCGACCGGTCCAACGTGCGCGAGGCGGTTCGGGTGCCGGTGTGGTCGCGACGGCCGCGCACGGGTTCCGCCGTCGCGTGAGCACCCGTCGCGGATGTACGCGGCGTGACGGCACACTGTTCACATGGCGTGCGATCACGGACGCGCCCGCCCGTCACCGGCGCTGCCTCAGCTCCGTGAGGACACTGGTCGAGGCTCACCCGCCGGTTCCACCCGGGAGGTAGGCATGAGGATGCTGATCAACAGTCCGCAGACCGTGGTCGCCGACGCCCTGCGGGGCCTGGCGGCCGCCCATCCCGAGCTCGACGTCGACGTGGAGCGGCGGGTCGTCGTACGGCGGGACGCGCGCGACGGAGGGCGGGTCGGACTGGTGTCCGGCGGCGGCTCCGGGCACGAACCGCTGCACGCGGGCTTCGTCGGCCACGGGATGCTCTCTGCGGCCTGTCCCGGGGAGGTGTTCACCTCGCCGGTGCCCGACCAGATCCTGCGGGCGGCCGGGGCAGTGAACTCCGGGCAGGGCGTGCTGTTCGTCGTCAAGAACTACACCGGTGACGTCCTGAACTTCGAGATGGCCGCCGAACTCGCCCAGGAGGACAACATCCGGATCGAGAGCGTGCTGGTGAACGACGACGTCGCGGTCACCGACAGCCTCTACACGGCCGGACGGCGCGGCACCGGGGCCACCCTCTTCGTCGAGAAGATCGCCGGGGCCGCCGCCGAGGAAGGAGCGCCGCTGGAGCAGGTCGCGGCGACCGCCCACCGCGTCAACGCGTCCTCGCGGAGCTTCGGCGTGGCGCTGAGCGCCTGCACCACGCCCGCCAAGGGCAGCCCCACCTTCGACCTGCCCGACGGGGACCTGGAACTGGGGATCGGGATCCACGGCGAACCCGGCCGGGAGCGGCGCGCCATGATGTCCGCCCGGGAGATCGCGGACATCGCGGTGGACGCCGTACTGGAGGACCTGGCCGAGGCGGGGCCGGCCGACGGGCCGGTGCTGGCCCTGGTCAACGGGATGGGCGCCACACCACTGCTGGAGCTCTACGGATTCCACGCCGAGGTCGCACGGGTACTGGAGGCACGCGGCGTGTCGGTCGCCCGAACGCTCGTGGGGAACTACGTCACCTCACTCGACATGGCCGGCTGCTCGGTGACCCTGTGCCGGGCCGACGAAGAACTCCTGCGGCTGTGGGACGCACCCGTTCAGACCGCCGCGCTGCGCTGGGGCCGCTGACCGGAAATGCCCGGCGGCCGGGCGTCAGCAGCCGCCGGATGCGGCCGGGGCGCCAACGCACGAGGCTGGTTCGGGCCGACAACCCGGCCCCGCTCCGCAAACTGCAGCCCGCTGCGCCCGGCGCGAAGCCGATCGCCCCGAGCCCGTCTCCCACACCGACTCCGAGCGCTCCGACCGCCCAGCCGTCGTCTCCGGCTTCGTCAGCGGCGGCCGCGTCCCCGGACGCACAGAAGGCGAATGCGGCGGATTCGGAGGGCAGCACCGGCGCCATCGTGGCCGTGGTCGCAGCCGTCGCCGTCGTCGTACTCGGCGGCGCGGGTGCCTTCTTGTGGGCGCGCCGCGGCCGGCAGTCCTGAACCGAGCGGTCGGGCGGCCGGTGGACTACTCCGCCGGTCGCCTCGGCAACGGCGTGATGTGGACGCTCCCGCGCACGGTGACCTGGTCGATCTCGCTCGTACGCACCGTGATGTTCAAGGTCCACTCGCCGGGCATGGGCAGCTGCAGGTCGTAGACGGCCCAGAACCCCTTCTGATTCAGGAGTTTGGCGTCGATCGGCCCGATGCCCAGAGCCTCCTGGGTGAGGGTCAAGCGGAGTTCGGGAACGCTGGCGAGCCCGCCGTCCGCGCTGAACACCACCACCTCGACCGTGTTCTCCCCGACGCGTCCCGGTGCCAGGGTGACCTGCACATTGCCCTGGTGACCGGCCTTCCCCATGTCGAACGGCACTGTGGCCACCTTGGCCTGCGGCTCCTGCGCCGCCGCTGCCACCGCCGCCGCGGTCTCACCCTCGGCACGGCTGGGCTGGGTCCCGGTGAGCAAAGTCGTGATGACCAGGACCACGACGCCGAGCGCCGCCTCGACGGCGACCGTCCGGCGCAGTCGGCGCCGATGTACGTCGACTTCGGCTAACGGCAGCCGGGCGTCACCGGGCACCTCGCCCGCATTGCCCGCATCGGGCGCGCACGCCAGGTCGGTCGCCGCCGGGGCTGCCGGTGCGCCAACGATCGCCTTCTCCCGCTCGGGCTCAGGCACCGTGTGCCTCTCAACGGCCGGAGCTGCCTCGTCCAGGAGACGGGCGGTCCAGCGGCGCGAGAGTGACGCCACCCATAGGACGAGCACCACCACGGCGACCTTCACGACGAGGGTCCTTCCGTACGACGTGGTGGTCAGCGCACCCCAGGAGCCGACCTGCCGCCAGGACTGGTAGACCCCCGTGCCGACGAGCACGGCAACGGCGGCGAAGGCCATCGTGGAGAAGCGGCCGACGACGGACGCCGGCACCATACCGCCGCCGGACCCCGAATTCCGAAGGACGGTCACCAGGGTGATCAGCCCGCCCAGCCAGACCCCCATGGCCAGCAGGTGCAGCACGGTGACGGGTATGGCGAGCGGCACCTGGATGCCGGCGGAGGCGTGCTCGGCGGCAGCCCAGGTGACCGCCAAAGCCACGGTGAGCACCACCCCGGTCCAGCGGACACGCATTCCAAGGCCTCGCCGCTCGTCTCCGGCGCCCTGATTCCCGATCCGTACAGCACACCACTTGAGCAGCACAGCGGCTGCCGCCAAGAGCACCAGCCGGACGATCAGCGCAAGCCCGGGCCGCCCGACGGCGGTTCGGCCCAGCTGCGACAGGTCGAAGACGGCCGTCAGGCGCCCGGCCGTCTCGTACGGGCCGCGCAGCAGCAAGAGCACGACGGTGGACGCCGCCAGCACGATCCACCCCACGGCCAGCAGCCTGCGCATCCGACGCAGCGCACCAGCAGCGGGCCAGCACACGGCGACGAACGCGGCAGCGCCGACGAGGAGCGCGAGCCCGCTGTAGGCGACGTAGCGCAAGAATTTATACAGGCGGCCGACTGTCGAGTCGTCCAACGACCCGTCCGGCACCACGGCAGCAGTATCGGAAGGCTTGCCGATGGAGAAGACGAACGCACCCGAGATGGGATGGCCGTCAGCGGAGACGACCCGCCAGGCCACCGTGTAGGTGCCCTCGGTGAGTCCGTCGGACAACTGCACCCGCGCCGTGCCACCCTTGCCGTCCGCGTGCTGCGCCGGAGCGGGATTGACCCGCTGATTCTCCGGCGACAGCACGCGCACCGCATCCTCGGACAAGGTCACGGACTCAGTGAAGGTGAGCGTGACCTGGCGCGGTGCCTCCTCCAGGACGCTGTTGTCGGCGGGATCCGAGCCGGCGAGGCTCGCGTGCGCGAAAGCCGAGCCCGCCCCTCCGATGAGCAGGGCGAATACGGCGGCGAGCAGCGCCAGTACGGTCAGCGAAGTCCGGGAGGGGGACGGTACTGGGCGCATGGGCAGGCAGCCTCCGAAGTCGCTTCAGCCGCACCGCCCGACGACTGGGCGATCCTGGGGCAGCGGCAGCGCGGTGGAGTGCTGCTGCGGCGGCAGGCGGTGCGCGCACGGAGATCTGGACGATAGTGGCGCCGACTCACGCTGGGCTCTTGTTGAGCAATTTCCGCTAAAGAGAGCTGGGGAAGGCCCCGACGCGGGCAAACTCGCCACCCCGGTCAGCATCTGTCCGACCAAAGTTGATTACAGGCCGCGACACATGAGACTCCACCACCCGCACCGGTAGCTGCTGTACCGCGTCCGTCACCCTCGTCTCCGAGGCCAAGAGGACGGAAGCGACAGGTCAACGCACCCGTCCCCTGGGCTTCAGGCGAGTGGGGGGCAGTTCCGGGGCCGGAATCGGGGGGCCGTCGTAGCCCTTTACCTCGCCGTAGCGGGTGCCGTTGGTCCAGTCCTCGCGGAACTGGACGATCTCCTCGTTGGTGCGGCCGATCCAGTTCCAGAACATGACGATCTCCTCCTCGAACGGTTCGCCGCCCAGGAGCATCAGGGCCGCGTCCGATGTCGCGCGCAGGGGGAGTTCGGTGCGGCCGCAGCCGAGGTAGAGCATGGAGCCCGGGAGGACCGGGACGCCGTCCACGTGGGCTTCGCCCGACATCGAGAGGACCGCGTACTCGAAGTCCGGGTCGAGCGGGAGCCTCGTCTCGGTGCCGGCGGCGAGGGCCAGGTCCGCGCCGACGATCGGGCTGTACGCCGTACCGGGCGAGGTCGCCGTGTCCAGGGAGCCGAGGATGACGGTCGCGGTCAGGCCCGGGGCGGTCACCTGGGGGAGCTCGGCGTGGTGCTGGAAGTGCGGGGCCACGTCGCGGTGGGCGTCCGGCAGCGCCACCCACAGCTGGGCGCCGTGCAGGAAGCGGGTGTGCGGGCGCGGGCTCTCCTCCGAGTGGCTGATGCCACGGCCGGAGGTCATCAGGCCCAGCTCGCGCGGGCGGATGGTGGCGAGGCTGCCCTCGCTGTCGCGGTGCAGGACCTCCCCTTCGTGGAGCCAGCTCACGGTCTGCAGGCCCGAGTGGGGGTGCGGGGCGACCTGCATGCCGGGCTCGGCGGCGATGTCGTCAGGGCCGTAGTGGTCCACGAAGCACCAGGCACCCACCATGCGGCGCCCCAGGTTCGGCAGGAGACGGCGGACCTCGGTGGATTCACCGAGCTTGACCGTGCGCGGGCTGAGGAGCTCGCGCACGGGCTCAGCCACGACGAAGCCGCGGCCGCCGCAGGCGGAGAGAGCGGGCTGGCGATCGAGATTGCTCATACCGACAACCTAGCCGGGGGGCGGGGGTCCTGTGGAGTGGAATGTCCTGGGGCAGGAGTGTGTTGGAGGGGGCGGAAACACCAGGTGAACCGTGGACGGTGGACGGCGGAAGGAGCGCGATGGACGCGCCGGAGACGTACTACGAGCAGGGGACGGCAGCCGAGCGCTGGGCGCGGGCCCAGCTCTTCTTCGAGGCGAAGGAGTACGCGACGGCCGCCCGCATCCTCGGCGCGCTGGCGGGCGAGGCCCCGGAGCAGTTGGCGCCGCGGCTGCTGCTGGCCCGCGCCTACTACCACTCGGCCCAGCTCACGCGCGCCGAGCAGGAGCTCCGCGCGATTCTGGAGCGCTGGCCGGTGGAGGACTACGCCCGGCTGATGCTGGGCCGCACCCTGGAGCGGCTGGGGCGGGCCGCCGAAGCGCGCCCGCACCTGCGGATGGCCGCGGCGATGGCGGGGGACTTCCCGGAGTAGGGGTCCGGCCGGCCGCGATCAGGACCCCGGGCGGCCAGAACGCGGACCGGCCGCCCGGCCGCCCGCCCGCCCGCCCACCACCGTTCCCTTACCCGCCCACGTGCCGACTGCCGCCGCCCCGTCCGCCCCGCCCGCCCCGCTGCCGCGTGCCTGTTCAGGGCCGCCGTGCGCCCCCGGGGCGCCGGGTACGCCCGGCCCCGCGGGCCCGCGGCGGCGGCGCGTACGGGGGCGCGCGGGAGGCGGTACGCCCCGGTCCGGCCCCGCCCATGCGGGATCGGGGCGTCGCCTCGGTTAGCCTGGGGCCACAATGAACCGTTTGACCACGCCTTTCGGCTCCTACGAGCTCACCCGCTTCCCCGAGGACCCGCGCGACCGGCTCCGCGCCTGGGACGCCGCCGACGAGTACCTGCTGCGCCACCTCGACTCCGGTACCGGGGAGCGGGGGCCGGTGGACCTCGCCTCCGCCGGCCGGATCACGGTGCTCGGGGACCGCTGGGGGGCGCTGACGACGGCACTCGCCGCCTACCACCCGACGCAGATCACCGACTCCTCCCTCACCCGCTCGGCCACCGCGGCCAACCTGGACCGGGCCGGGATCGGCACGTCCAAGTCGACGGTGACGCTGCTGACCACGCAGGACCCGCCGCCCGAGCGGATCGACGTCCTCCTGGTGCGCGTACCCAAGAGCCTGGCGCTGCTGGAGGACCAGCTGCACCGGATCGCCCCGCACGTGCACGCGGGAACCGTCGTCGTCGGCACGGGCATGGTCAAGGAGATCCACACCTCCACGCTGCGCCTCTTCGAGAAGGTCCTCGGCCCGACGAAGACCTCCCTCGCCGAGAAGAAGGCCCGGCTGATCTTCTGTACGCCCGGCACTCCCGGGGCGACCCGGCCCACGGCTCCCGGGCCGTGGCCGCTGACGTACACGGTGGACGAGGACGGGGGCTCGGGAGCCGGGCTGACCGTCGTCAACCACGCGGGGATCTTCTGCGCGGACCGGCTCGACGTCGGCACCCGCTTCTTCCTCCAGAACATCCCCACGAACACGGCCGGGGCCCGGGTCGTGGACCTGGGCTGCGGCAACGGCGTCGTCGGGACGGCGGTCGCGGTCGCCGACCCGGACGCCGAGGTCGTCTTCACGGACGAGTCGTACCAGGCCGTCGCCTCGGCGCGGGCCACGTACGAGGCGAACGTCCGCGCCGCCCGCACACCGGCGGAGTTCCACGTCGGGGACGGCGTCGCCATGCTGGCGCCCGGCTCGGTGGACCTGGTGCTGTGCAACCCGCCCTTCCACTCGCACCAGGCGACGACGGACGCGACGGCGCTGCGCATGTTCGCGCAGTCGCGCAAGGCGCTCCGCCCGGGCGGGGAGCTGTGGGTGGTGGCGAACCGCCACATGGGCTACCACACGCATCTGCGCCGCCTCTTCGGCAACAGTGAAGTCGCCGCGAGCGAGCCGAAGTTCGTGGTCCTGCGGGCCGTCAAGCGCCATGAGCGTACACAGCCCATGTGACCAGCCAGTACGTCCTACACTCTGCCGCGTGAGCAGCCAGGTGGAGCAGCGGGACGACAGTGTTGAGGCACGGCGCTACCGTCGGGAGGACGTGGCTCGGGCGGCCGGCGTCAAGGTGCGCAACCTGCGCTACTACCAGGAGCGCGGGCTGCTGCCGCCGCCGCGCCGGGAGGGCCGGATCGCCTGGTACTCCGAGGACCACCTCACCCGGCTGCGGCTGATCAGCGATCTACTGGGGCGCGGTTACACGGTCAACGGCATCGCCGAGCTGCTGAACGCGTGGGAGGACGGCGGCGGACTGTCCCGACTCCTGGGCCTGGAACGGGAGATGACCCGGGACTGGGTCCGGGAGGAAGCGGTCACGATGACCCGGGCCGAGCTGCGGGAGCTGTTCGGCCCGACGGCGACCGCCGCGGACACCCAACGGGCCGCGGAGCTGGGCTATGTGACCGTCGACGGCGATCTGGTGACGCACCCGAGCCGGCGGCTGCTGGACGCGACGCTGACACTGGTGCGCCAGGGGGTGCCGCTCGCGGAGATCCTGGACGCGGGGGACTTCGTGCAGAAGCAGGCGGCGGCGCTGGCCGACCGGTTCGTCGGACTGTTCCGGCGGCATGTGATCGGTGCGGAGGGGCTGGATCGTCTTTCGGCCACGCAGATTCAGCACATCACAGAGGCGGTGTCGGCCCTGCGGCCGGTGGCCGGTGAGGTCATGGCCACGGAGTTCGCCCGGGCGATGGCCCGGAGGATGGACGCGGAGGTCGCCGAACTGCTGCGTACGGAGCAGTAGGAGTCGGCCGGAAAGGTGCAGTCGCACAACCTTGCCAACCGCCATTGGCACTCTTACATTCAACTCGTCGGTAACAACGGTGCACAACCGAATAAGGGATGATCTCATGGCAGATTCCCCGAAGTTATCCGAGTCTTCCGAGTTGTCCGGGACATCCGGGTCATCCGGCCCGGCGGGGCCGGGGTCGTCCGGAGCCGCGGGCCGCGTGCGCTGGCGCCGGTTCGCGGTCCTGACCCTCCCCGCCGTCGCCGTCACCGCCGGTCTCGGCGTAGCCCTCGCGCAGGGCGTGCTCGCCGCCTCCTTCGCCGTGTCGGGGCAGCAGTTCAAGGTGTCGGCGAAGAGCCTTGAGGGCGAGGGCTTCGCCCAGTACGGCAGCGTCGACGTCAACGCCCGTCAGGAGCTCATACCGGTCGCGGTCACCGCCATCCGGGAGGCCAAGCTCAACAGCCTCTGCCAGTCGGTGGTCACCACACTCCCGATGATCGGCGACATCTCGCTCAATCTGACCGCCGGCCAGAAGACCCCGGTCGAGGCCAGCAACCTCTTTGTCGACGCTACCCAGCTCTCGGGTGACGCCGTCTTCACCAATATCGAGATCGGCCGCGACGCCTCCACCCTCGACAAGGGGCCCGCCGAGGCGCAGGGCATGCAGGACCTCTTCGCCCAGCAGGCGGACACCGTCAGCATCAGCAATCTCCAGCAGACGGCCTGGGCGACCAACGCCGGCACCTTCAAACTCTCCGGGCTCAGCATGAACGTCAGCAAGGGCAAGAAGGAATGCTTCTGAAACGCGCCGCCGCCCCGCGAACGGACCGTCCGGGCGCCGCCGCTCCCGGCTCCACCGCCGGGGACGGGTCCGGGTCCAGGTCAGCTCGCGGGTCCACCACCGGGTTACGCGCACGCTTCCGCCGCTGGCGGCGGAGCAGGCCGTTCTGGGGCGGGCTCTTCGCCGTCCTCGCCGGAGCCGAGATCTGCGTGCTGCCACTGGCCCCGATGAAGGTCATGCTCCAGCAGGGAGTGGCGGGCATCCCGTCCGTCCTGATGGGGATCGTCATGATCGTGCTGGGCCTCACGGCCTGGTTCTCGCCGGCCCAGCGCGGTCTGGCCGGCGTCCTGACCACCCTGATCGCGACCTCCGCCCTGGTCCTGTCGAACCTCGGCGGCTTCCTGATCGGCACCCTGCTCGGCATCCTCGGCGGCGGCCTCATGTTCGCCTGGCAGCCGTTCGCCGCCCAGCGGGCCGCAGGCCCGCAGCCGGACGGCGGCGCTACGGGCGGAGGCACCGCGGCCCCCGCCAGGGACGCGGAGCCCGCCGGGAAGGCGTCCACTCCCCCCGACCCCACGCGCACCTCCACGCACACCCCCACTCCCACCCCGCACCACGATCCCCAAGGAGCACAGTCATGAGCCGTACACGCAGCGCGCTCGCCCTGGCAATGGCCGCCGCCGGCGCCCTGACGCTGGCCTCGGTCACCGCGACCGCCGCGCCCTTACCCGCGGCCGGGTCGACGACGGTCACCCCGGCCGGGCACGCGTTCAAGGCCACCCTCAGCGGGCGGGCGACCCTCAAGGCCGGCGCGGTGACGGTGACCTGCTCGGTCTCCGTCGCCACCGGCACGGTGCCGGCCGCCCCCGGCAACACCAACCCGGCCGGTCCGGTCTCGTCGCCGATCTCGCCGCCCACGTACAGCTCCTGCACCGCCAGCCTGCCGGGTGTCACGCCCACGGTCACCACCAGCGGCGCCTGGCAGGTGTCGATGCAGAACGGCTCCCCGATCACCGCCACGATGAAGGTGCCGGTCGGCGGGCTCGTCGTACAGACCACGGGTCTGGCCAACTGCACGGTGACGGCCGCGCCGACCGCCCCGGCGAACGTCGGCGGCACCTGGGTGAACGGGGCCCCGCCGAGCCTGACCTTCACCAACGCGTCGGTTCCGGTCACCGTCACCGGCGGCTTCGGCTGCCCGACGAGTGCGACCGCGTCCATCTTCAACGCCGTGTACAAGGTCACCGACACCACCAACCCGGCGCAGCAGATCACCGTCGGCCCCTGACCCGGGCCGGGGCCGGGGTCAGGGCTCGGGACCGGGGCCGGGGCCCGAGTCACGGCTCGGGGGCGGGGGTGAGGGCTGGGATGGGGGCTGGGGGCCGGGGCCGCGCGTAATTGCGTTGCCCGGCGACGCGGGGTGCGACAGGCTCGCCCGCATGCCACACAGCACCGATCACCTTCCGCACCCCGCTCCGACCCCCGCGCGCCGCCGGGATGTCTCCGACCTCTTCTCCGGCGGCCGGCTCACCGCGATCCCGCGCAGAGCCGCCCGGCGCGAGCAGTTGCTCGTCCACCTCACCGAGACCTTCTTCGCGGTGGACCGGGAGTACACGGAGCCCGAGGTGAACGACGCGCTGCGCACCGTGCACGAGGACTGCTCGGCGCTGCGGCGCTACCTGATCACCGCGGGTCTGCTGACGCGGACCCGCGACGGCCGCAGCTACCGGCGGTCCACGACCACCCGGTAGTGGGTCGTCAACCGCCCGTCGTCGCCGAGCACATGGAAGGCGACGGCGGGCGGTTCGTCGAGGTGGACGTGCTCGTCGGGGCCCGAGCGGGCCTCCCACGGGAGCCGCAGCGTGGAGACCACGCCGGGCGCCACCAGCAGCGGCCGGCCCGCGAAGGTGGTCACGGCCGCCGTGTGGGCGTGCCCGCACAGGAACGCGGTGAGGTGCGGATGCCGTTCGGCGAGGACCGCCAGCCGCTCCTCGCCCGTCATCCGGATCTCGTCGACGTACGGCGTGTGCAGTGGTTGCGGCGGGTGGTGGAAGGCCAGCAGGACCGGGGTGTCCGCCGGTGTTCCGGCCAGTACCCCGTCCAGCCAGGCCAGGGTGGACTCCTCCAGGAAGCCGTGGTCCATGCCGGGGACGGACGAGTCGCACACCGCGAGCACGAACCCCTCCCCGCGCAACACCTGATCGACCGGACCTGCGGAGGCGGTCTCCTCCGCGAGGAGGCCCCCCCGGAAGGCGAGGCGCTCGTCGTGGTTGCCGGGGCAGACGACCAGCGGGTGGCGCGAGCGCAGCAGCTCGCGGGCCTCCTCGTACTCCGCGGGGGTCCCGTGGTCGGCTATGTCTCCGCTCACGAGTACGGCGTCGAGGTCGTACGGCAGTGAGTCCAGGTACGCCATGACGGAGCGGGTGCGGTCGGCGGCCCGGGCGCCTCCGTCGAGGTGGACATCGCTGAGGTGGGCGACAACGATCACGGTGGTGACTCCTTCGTCCGGTCTCCGGTCTCCGGCCGTCTCCGAGTGCGCCGGTCGGGCGGCAACGGTCGGACGACGCGTGCGACCCATTCAACAGCGTCCCCTCCTCTTCCCTCCGTTCACTCCGCTCCCCCGCCACTACGCGACGGTGACGGGGAGTTCCGCGCCTCAGACCCGACCGCGCGTGCGGCGGACCAGCGCCCAGCCGCCCCCGGTGAGGACGAACGCCGCTGCGGCGACGGCTGGGCGCCTGGACCGCGCCCAGGCCGGGGTTTCGGCTGCCCGGGGCCTAACCCCGGTAGGTCTCCAGCAGTCGCAGCCAGATCTCGCTGATGGTGGGGAACGCGGGGACCGCGTGCCAGAGCCGGTCGATCGGCACCTCGCCGACGATCGCGATCGTGGCCGCGTGGAGCAGCTCCGCCGCGCCCGGGCCGACGAAGGTGGCGCCGAGTACGACCTCGCGGTCCAGGTCGACGACCAGTCGGGCGCGGCCCCGGTAGCCGTCGGCGTACAGGCCGGCGCCCGATACCCCGCCCAGGTCGTAATCGACCGCGCGCACCCGGTGGCCCGCCCGTTCGGCCTCCGCCAGGGTGGGGCCCACGGCCGCCGCCTCCGGGTCGGTGAAGACGGCCTGGGTCAGCGCCCGGGTATCGGCGGTCGCCGCGTGGGCGCCCCACGCGCCGGTGTCCGGCTCGGACGCGCCGGCGGCCCGGGCGGCGATGGCGGCTCCGGCGATCCGGGCCTGGTACTTGCCCTGATGGGTGAGGAGCGCGCGGTGGTTGACGTCGCCGACGGCGTAGAGCCACTCGTGCCCGGGCACCCGGCAGCTGTCGTCGACCTCGATCCAGGTGCCCGGCGTCAGTCCGACGGTGTCCAGCCCGATGTCCTCGGTGCGCGGTGCGCGGCCCGTCGCCATCAGGAGTTCGTCGCCCTCCAGGGTCTCGCCGCCCTCCAGCACCACCGTGACCGGGCCCGTCGAACCGTCCCGGACGACCGCCTCGACGGCCACCCCGGTGCGGACCACCGCGCCGGCCTCGCGCAGCGCCTCCGCGACCAGCTCCCCGGCGAACGGCTCCATGCGCGGCAGCAGCCGCCCGCCCCGTACGAGCACGGTGACCTGTGACCCGAGGCCCTGCCAGGCGGTGGCCATCTCGGCGGCCACCACCGAGCCGCCCACGATGAGCAGCCGCCCGGGAGCCTGCTGCGCGGACGTCGCCTCCCGGCTCGTCCAGGGGCGGGCGCCCGCGATGCCCGGCAGGTCGGGGACCACCGCGCGGGTGCCGGTGGCGACGACCACGGCGTGCCGGGCGGTCAGCACGTGATGCTCGCCCTCGGGGCTGGTGACGGAGACCTTCCGGACCCCGTAGATCCGCCCGTGCCCGCGGTACACGTCGGCGCCGATCGAGTCGAGCCAGTCGACCTGGCCGCCGTCCTTCCAGTCGCCCGTCCAGTAGTCGCGGTGAGCGAGCACCGCGGCCGTGTCGAGCGGGCCCTGGGCGGCCGCCGCCAGCCCAGGCACGCGTCGCGCGTCGGCCCGGGCCAGGACGGGGCGCAGCAGGGCCTTGCTCGGTACGCAGGCCCAGTACGAGCACTCCCCACCGATGAGCTCGCTCTCCACCAGGGCGGTGCGCAGCCCGGCGGCGCGGGTCCGGTCGGCGATGTTCTCACCGGCCGGGCCCCCGCCGAGCACCACCACGTCGTATTCCACGGCTTCAGTCATACGGATCAGTGTCACCGCCGGCCGGGGAACTCGTCGGGTACGCCGGTGACCCGGCGTGCCGGGCCGCCGCCCGCGTCGGCGCCAGGGCCGGGCGGGGGGCGGCCGGCCCTGGCGGGCGGGGAGCCGGGCTACTGCTGCTCGCCCTGCTCCCGCTCGCCCTGCTGCTCGGCGGCGATCTTCGCCCGGACCTCGTCCATGTCCAGCGCCCGGGCCTGCTCGATCAGGTCCGTCAGCGCGGCCTCGGGCAGCGCGCCCGGCTGGGAGAAGATGGCGACCTGGTCCCGGACGATCATCAGGGTCGGGATGGAGGAGATCTGGAACGCGCTCGCCAGCTCCTGCTGCATCTCGGTGTCCACCTTGGCGAAGACCAGGTCCGGGTTGACCTCGGAGACCTTCTCGTAGACCGGGGAGAACTGGTGGCACGGCCGGCACCAGCCCGCCCAGAAGTCGATCAGCACGAACGCGTTCTCGCTGACCGTCCGGTCGAAGTTGTCCTTGGTGAGTTCGACTGTAGCCACGGGTCCGGACCTCCTGTTTGAGTCGTCTGTCTCCTGAACGAACGGCCTGTCCCGGACATTCCGCCCCGGCGGGTCGGCACTAGAACGGGTGAGCCGCGGGCGTGGCGCGGGTCGTGGTCCAGCGCAGTTCCGTGAAGGCGTCGAGGTTCGCCTCGCCGCCGAAGCGGGCACCCGTACCGGAGGCGCCCGTGCCGCCGAACGGGGCCACGGCCTCGTCGTTCACGGTCTGGTCGTTGATGTGCGCGATCCCGGTCGGGATGCGGTCGGCCAGGTCGAGTCCGCGCGCCGCGTCGCGCGTCACGATGCCGAGCGAGAGGCCGTACGGTCCCGCCGAGGCCAGTTCCACGGCCTCCTCCTCCGTCGCGAAGGACCGTACGGGGGCGACCGGGCCGAAGACCTCTTCCCCGTAGGCGGGGGTGTCGTCGGCGGCGCCCGCCAGGACGGTCGGCCGGTAGAACAGCTCCTCGTACGTACCGCCCGCGACGAGTTTGGCGCCCTGCCCGGTACTGGCCTCCACCAGGGCGTGGACGCGGTCCCGCTGGGCGGCGTCGATCAGCGGGCCGAGGTGGACCTGCGCGCGGTACGGGTCCCCCACCGCCAGGGCCTCGGCGCGCGCCGCGAGCCGCTCGACGTACTCGTCGTACAGGGAGGTGTGCACGAGGTGCCGGCCGGCGGTCATGCAGATCTGGCCCTGGTGGAAGAACGATCCCCAGGAGGCCTGGGCGACGGCCGCCTCGACGTCGGCGTCCCGGAGCACGACGAGCGCCGAGTTGCCGCCCAGTTCCAGGTGCGCGCGCGTCAGGTGACGTCCCGCCAGTTCGGCCACCCGGCGGCCGGCGGCGGTGGATCCCGTGAAGGACACCACCCGTACGCGGGGGTCGGCCACCACCGCCGCGCCCGTCCCGGCGCCGCCCGGCAGTACGTGGAGCAGCCCGCCTGGCAACCCGGCGGCGGCGAGGACGGCGGCGAGGGCGAGTCCGCCGCTGACCGCGGTCCGCGGGTCGGGCTTGAGCAGCACGGCGTTGCCGAGGGCCAGCGCCGGCGCGACCGAGCGGATCGCGAGGATCAGCGGGGCGTTGAAGGGGGCGACCACCCCGACCACCCCGGCCGGCACCCGTCGAGTGAAGGACAGCCGGGGGGCCTCGCTCGGCAGTACCTGCCCGGTGGGACGGGAGGCCAGGGCGGCGGCCTCGTAGCACTCCTGGGCGGCCACGTGCAGCTCGAAGGCCGCCTTGCCGGGTATGGAGCCCGACTCCCGGACCAGCCAGTCGCGGAGTTCGTCGGCGTGGGCGGTGAAGAGGTCGCCGGCGCGGCGCAGCACGGCCGCCCGCTCCAGGTAGGTGGCACGCGCCCAGTCCGGCTGCGCCGCCCTGGCCCGTACGGCGGCGTCCGCGACGTCGCCTGGGGCGGCCAGGTCGAGGGTGGCGAGGGTGCGGCCGGTGGCGGGTTCGACGACGGGGGCGGCGCCGCCCGTGAGCGTGGGTCCGTCCTGCCAGAGCGTCGGATCGAGGAGCGGCATGGCGCGGGGCCTCCGGGTGGGGATGTACGGGGCGGGGGGCGGCAGCACGCGCCATCGTGCCAGACCGCAGGCGCCAGTTCTGTTCAGTTACAGGGCAGTTGCCCTGCCCCGGTGACCGGAAATGATCGCCGCCGGGGTCGGCCGGTGGGGGCTCTCGCGGTCGCGGCGGGGTCAGCGTTCCAGGACGAGGGCGATGCCCTGGCCGACGCCGATGCACAGGGCCGCCATGCCGGTGCCCGAGCCGGCCGCCGCCAGCTGGTGCGCGACCGAGCCGGCCAGCCGCGCCCCCGAGGCGCCGAGCGGATGTCCGATCGCGATGGCACCGCCGCGCGGGTTGACCACGGCCGGATCGAGCTCCGGCCACGCCGCCAGGCAGCCCAACGCCTGCGCCGCGAACGCCTCGTTGAGCTCGAAGGCGGCGAGGTCGCCGAACCGGCGGCCCGCCTTGGCGAGCGCCCGCTCGACGGCCTCCACCGGGCCCAGGCCGAAGAGCTGCGGCTCGATGCCGGTGACGGCGGACGCGCTGATCCGCGCGAGCGGTTCCCGGCCGGTGGCCGCGAGCCCGGCCTCGTCGGTCAGCAGCAGGGCTGCCGCGCCGTCGTTCAGCGGGGAGGCGTTGCCGGCCGTCACCGTGCCGCTGCCGTCCGTGCGGAACGCGGGCTTCAACCGCGCCAGGGCCTCCGGGGTGGAACCCTCCCGGATGCTCTCGTCCCGGACCAGGTCCACGCCCAGGTACGGGACGACCTCGGCGTCGTACTGCCCGGCGGCCCAGGCCGCGGCCGCCTTGCGGTGGCTCTCCAGCGCGAAGGCGTCCTGCGCCTCGCGGGTGATGCCGTGCTTGTCGGCGACGAGCTCGGCGCCCTCGCCGAGCGAACCGGTCCACTCCGCGGGCATCCGCGGATTGGTCATCCGCCATCCCAGCGTGGTGGACCACATCTGCTGGTGGCCGGCCGGGAAGGCACGCTCGGGCTTCTGCAGCACCCAGGGGGCGCGGGACATCGACTCCACGCCGCCGGCGATGGCGACCGAGGCGTCGCCGAGGGCGATGGCCCGGGCGGCCTGGACGACGGCTTCGAGACCGGATCCGCAGAGCCGGTTCACGGTGACTCCGGGGACGCTCACGGGCAGCCCCGCCAGCAGCACCGCCATCCGGGCCACGTCCCGGTTGTCCTCCCCCGCGCCGTTGGCGTCGCCGAAGACCACGTCGTCGATCAGGGCGGGGTCCAGGTCGGGCGTACGGTCCACCAGCGCGCGCACCACGTGCGCGGCCAGGTCGTCCGGCCGGGTCCCGGCGAGGGCGCCGCCGAACTTGCCGATCGGGGTGCGGACGGCGTCGACGACGTACACGTCGCGGACGGTGCGGATGCTCATGGGGGCTCTCCTGGGCGGATCCGTACGGGCGGGGGACGCGCCGGCGCCGGTGTCGGCACCGGGACGGACCACCGGGCACGCCCGGTGGGGCGCGCCCGCAGTCTCCGTCCGCGCGTCACCGCCTGTCAACGGCCCCCTGGCGCGACCGCCGCACGGCCGCCGCCGGGCGCGGCTGCCCCGGGGGCGCGGCCGGGGACCGCCCGGGGGCGCGGTCCGGAGCCTCAGGTCGAGTCGCGGGGGACGACCGCTGCCGCCATCAGGTCGTACCGCTGCGTGGGCGCCGCCGGGTCCCGTACCGCGCGGTCCACGAGGTCCGCCAGGTGATCGCCGGTCGGCAACGCGATCCGTACCGTGCTCAGCCGGGGTCGCAGCAGCCGGCCGAGGAGGAGGTCGTCCGCGCCGATGACGGCCACGTCCCGCGGGACGCGCAGTCCCTCGTCCTGGAGGGCGCGCATCAGCAGCATCGCGTACTCGTCGTTGTACGCGAAGGCGGCGTCCAGGCCGAGCCCCCGCCAGCGCGCGGCGAGCGCCGAGGCCGACTCCTCGGAGTAGGACATCGGCAGGGCCCGTACGTCCGCGCCCGCCACGGCGGCCGCGGCGGACCGCGCCCCGGCCAGCCGGGGCGCGGAGAACAGGCCCAGCCCGCTCTCCTCCGGAACGATGACGCCGATGCGCCGCCGGCCCCGCTCGACCAGGTGGGCCGCGGCCCGTGCCCCGACCTCCTCCTGGTCCATGACCAGCGCGTGCGCCCCCGGCACGCTGTCCGGCCCGGTCGTGATCACCGCTCGGGCCCCGGCCCGCTTGAGTGTGGCGACGTTGTGCGGGGAGAGCGCGACCTCGCCCGAGGAGATCACCGCCACCGGCCGCAGTTCGGCCCACGCGCGCGCGGCCTCGTCCCCGGTGAGGCCAAGGCTCCCGTACTGGACCACTGTGTAGTCGAGGCGGCGCAGCGCCCACTGGAGCTCGGCGAGGAAGGCGCTGTACAGGGGTCCGACCGGCACGTGGGAGGTGGGGAGCAGCACGATCCTGGTGTGGCCGGCGCGCAGGCTGCGGGCGGCGGCGTGCGGGACGTAGCCCAGTTCCTCGGCGGCCTCGCGCACCTTGCGCCGGGTCGGCTCGCTGATGCGTACCGCTTCCGCGTTGTTCAGGACGTACGAGACCGTCGCGCGCGAGACTCCGGCGCGGCGGGCCACATCGGCGCTGGTCGGCACGGGGGGCGGCGGCGCGGGGGACCCGTGGGCCGGCCCGGGAGGCGGCTTCGGCGGCTTGGGCGGCTTCGGTGACTGTGACATCGCCGTGGCATCTTTACAGACCGGTCGGACCCGGGGGGCCGGTGCATGGCCTGAAATCGGGTGCCGGCGCCGGGCCGCGGGTCGGGCCGCCCCGTCGCACCGTGTTCGCCCGGTTGCCCTCGTTCGCCGTGTTCGCCTTGTTCGCCCTCGTCGCCCGGCCCGGGGGCCTATCCGAAGTACGCGTCCGCCTTCGCCAGGATGTGCTTGACGAACATGCGGCCGTGCATCGGCTTCCCCCGGTAGAGGGACGCCTCGCCGGAGCGCGTGTCGACGACCACGGGACGCGCCGCCACGGACAGTTCGAGGAGACGCGCGTCCGCTCGCGCCCAGGCCTTGCCGTCGGGGTGCACCGTGGCGGCGGCCAGGACCCGGAACACCGAGATCACGCTCCCGTAGCCCACGGGCAGCCCGCCCTTGTTCCGCTTGGCGTAGGACATCGCCCAGCCGGTGAAGTCGGCCAGCTCCCGGGCGCCGGCCTCGGGCAGTTCCGCGGCGACCGTGAAGAGGTGCACGCGGGTCCCGAACCACATCGCCCTCATGTCGGAGCGCCGACCGACCAGGACCGGCGTCCCCTCCCACTCCGTCCACGCCGTGGAGCACCCGTCCGCGGCCAGCCGGTCTGAGAGCGCGGACAGATAGGCACCGGGCGGATCCTGTCGCTGTGTCATGCCTCAAATAACCACAGGTGCAGGCGAGTTGGGCAGGAGTTGGCGCAAGTTCGTCCACAGCGGACGGACATGGTCGATGATCCGGCCCGGAGTCTCTGGCCAGCCGTGCCCCACTCCCCGTACGGTCTACCTACCGACCGGTAAGGAGATGTGGTCACGATGCCGGACTCCTCGCTCCCTCCCGTCTCGACCTCCTGCTCGCCCGCCGGGCTGGTGGACATGGTCGCGGCGCTGGCAGACGGCACGGTCACCGCGCGCCGGCTGACCGAAGAGGCCCTGGACCGGATCGCGGCCGCGCAGCCGCGGCTCAACGCGTTCAGGACCGTACGGGTCGAGGCCGCGCTCGCCGAGGCGGAGGCGGCCGACCGGCGGCTGGCCTCCGGTGAGCGGCTTCCGCTGCTCGGCGTGCCGCTCGCCGTCAAGGACGACATGGACGTGGCCGGGGAGGCCACCGCCTTCGGCTGCGCCGGGGAGTTCCCCCGCAGGACCGCCGACAGTGAGGCCGTGCGCAGGCTCCGCGCGGCCGGTGCCGTCGTCGTCGGCAAGACGCACACTCCGGAGCTCGGCCAGTGGCCCTTCACCGAGGGGCGGGCCTTCGGCGCCACCCGCAATCCGTGGAACACGGACTACTCGCCCGGTGGTTCCTCGGGCGGCTCGGCCGCCGCCGTGGCGGCGGGGCTGATTCCGGCGGCGCTCGGATCCGACGGTGCGGGCTCGGTACGCATCCCCGCCGCCTGGACGCATCTGGTCGGCGTGAAGCCGCAGCGCGGACGGATATCGACCTGGCCGGAGCCCGAGGCCTTCCACGGCCTGACGGTCAACGGCGTCCTGGCCCGGACGGTGGCCGACGCCGCGCTCCTGCTGGACGCCGCGAGCGGGCCCCACCCCGAGGACCGGCACCGCCCGGCCCGTATCTCGGCGGTCGGGGCGGTGGGCCGGGAGCCCCGACGGTTGCGGATCGCGCTGTCCTTCGCGATGCCGTTCACGGCTACGCCCAAGTCGCTGCACGGCGAGGTGCGTTCCGCCGTGGAGCGGCTCGCCGGCCGGTTGGAGGCGCTCGGCCACGAGGTGGTGCCGGAGGATCCCCGGTACGGGCCGATCGGCCTGACCTTCGTCCCCCGCGCGACCGCGGGCGTACGGGACCTGGTGGCGCGGCTGCCGGACACCTCGCTGCTGGACCCCCGCACGCACGAGGCCGTGCGCACGGGCCGACTGCTCGGCGGACTGCCGCTACGGGTGTCCCGCCGGGCGGAGGCGCTGCTGGGACGGCGGGTCGGCGAGGTCTTCGGCCGGTTCGACGTGGTGCTGACGCCCACGACGGCCACGCCCCCGCTGCGGATCGGGGCGCTGGCCGGGCTGGGCGCGATGGCCACCGACCGGGCGATGATCGCCGCTTGCCCGTACGCCTGGACCTGGAACGTACTGGGCTGGCCGGGGGTGAACGTCCCCGCCGGCTTCACGGCCTCCGGTCTGCCGCTCGGCGCCCAACTGCTGGGACCGGCCGACTCCGAGCCCCTGCTGCTGAGCCTGGCCGCGCAGCTTGAGGCGGCGGAGGCCTGGCCGGCCCACCGCCCGACGTGACCGGGGCCCCGGGCCCGGGGGGCCGTGGCGGGGGGCGGTGGGTTGCCCGGGAGGCCGCGTCGTAGCCGTGCTCGCCCGGAGCGCGCGCGGGCGGCGTCCGTCCCCCGGTGCGGGAACCCGCTGGTCCGGGCGTGCGACAGGGGCTGCCCGGAACCAGTAATCTCCGCGGGATGACGGCACTTTCGCAGCACAGGAACGGCCCCGCCCAGCAGCCCGGTCGGGACGGCGCCACCGCCACCACCGAGGCGGACCCGCGCGCCATCGGACCGGTGCGGACCGAGTACGCGCCCGACCCGGACGGCGATCCGGACCCGGGGGAGATCGTCTGGACCTGGGTCCCGTACGAGGAGAACGACGGACGCGGAAAGGACCGGCCGGTCCTGGTCGTGGCCCGGGAGGCCGGCGGGCGCACCCTGCTCGCCGTACAGCTGTCCAGCAAGCGGCACGACCACGACCGGGAGTGGGTGGCGATCGGCACGGGCCCGTGGGACGGCTCGGGCCGGGAGTCCTGGGTGGACGTGGACCGGGTGCTGCGGGTGCACGAGTCGGGAATGCGGCGTGAGGCCTGCGCGCTGGACCGCGTCCGCTTCGGTCGCGTCGTGGAGCGGTTGCGCGAGCGCTACGGCTGGCAGTAGCGGCCCCGCGGAGTGCCGGGCCCCACGAGGCCCCGGAGCCCCGCGCCCGGCCCCGTCGCCGATGGCGACTTCCTCAGCTCAAGAAGGCTCGGGCGAAGGCCTCCCTCGGGGCCGGATCGCGGTCCAGGACGGCGAACACGACATGGTCGAACGTGCCTGCGAAGCGGCCCGCCAGCAGCTCCCGGAAGGCCTCCGCCACCTGCGCGGGCTCGTTGCGGAACACCCCGCACCCCCACGCCCCCAGTACCAGGTGCCGGTAGCCGTGGAGCGCGGCGACCTCCAGTACCCGTTCGGCCCGGCGGGCTAGCGCGGCGGGGATCTCGGCGACGCGTTCCGGTTCCTGGCGGCGGATCGTGCCCGCGTTCGGAGCCGGCGAGGTGAGGAAGCCGGCGAGGAACGGGGTCTCCAGCAGCTCCCCCCGGTCGTCGCGGAAGACGGGCACGCCGGGCGAGTGAATCACCCGGTCGGTGTAGAAGGTGCTGAGCTCCGCGCGGTGCACCTCGTAGTACTCCGGCGCCTCCAGCAGCGTCTCGTACAGGGCCGAGGCGCGGCACAGCGCTTCCTCCTGGGCCTTGGCGCCCCGGAGGTATCCGCCGCCGGGATTGCGTGCCGAGGCGAAGTTCAACACCGCCACCCGGGCCCCCGCCGCCCCATCGGCCGAACTGCCCGGTCCCGCCGCCCCGGCGGCCGAACCGCCCGGTCCACCGGGCACCCGCTCCGCGAGGCGGCGGGCCGCCACCGTGCTGCTCTCGCCCGTCACCTCGAAAGCCGTACCCCCTCCGCCAGGGGCCCCCAGGCTCCCGGGGCCCCCCGCGGCGTCCGCCTCTCCCCCGACGCACCCCTCACCTGGAATGATCCGATTCGGTCCATATATCCTGGTTCCTGCCTTGGCCTCCGCCAGGGCGGCGGCGAGCGAGACCTGCCGTCCCGACCGCGTCCGGTAGCCCCCGGCCGCCAGGATCCGCGCGTTGTCCCGCGCGATCTCGCGCAATCTGCTGCTCACACCTTCATTTTCGGCACCCCCACCCCGTGGCTGCAAAGGAATTTGTACTCGCAGGACGGGTAGGCACGGGTGATGTCACGGCCGACGACAGGAGATGAGGACCCGGTCATGCCACAGGACTCGCCCGCTCACTCACCCGCCCCACAGGCCACACCCCCGCCCTCCCCGCCCTCTCCGACCCCCTCGCCGTCCTCCGCCATCACGGAGGTCCAGGCCGAGGACCTGCTCCGGGGAATCTGCTTCAAGACGGGCCCGCCCCGCCTCCTCGGTGCCGAACTCGAATGGCTCGTCCTCGACGCCGAACGGCCGGCGCACCCCCTGCCGCCCGAGCGGCTGCGCGCCGCGCACGCCGCCGCCCGGGCCCTGACCCTCGACTCCCAGGTGACCGTCGAACCCGGCGGCCAGCTGGAACTCAGCTCGGCCCCCGCCGCCTCCCTCACCGGCTGCGTGGACAGCCTCCAGGCCGACCTGGCCGCCGTACGGACCGCCCTCCTCACCGAGGGCATGGTGCTGCGCGGCCTCGGGCAGGATCCGCGCCGCCCGCACCGGCGGCTCCTGACCAGCCCCCGCTACGACGCGATGGAGGCCTACTTCGACCGGTCCGGCCCCTCCGGGCGCGCCATGATGCGCGCCTCCGCCTCCGTACAGGTCTGCGTCGACGCCGGGTACGAGGAGCCCGGCGCGCTGGGCCACGGCCGGCGCTGGCGACTGGCGCACCTGCTGGGCGCCGTCCTGGTGGCCGCCTTCGCCAACTCCCCCGGCTGGCAGGCCCCGTACGACGGCTGGCGCTGCGCACGCCAGGGCAACTGGGCCGACATCGACAGGCGGCGCTCGCTCGCCCCGCCGCTGGACGCCGAGCCGCGGACCGGCTGGGTCCGGCAGGCTCTGGACACCGAGGTGATGTGCGTGCGGTCGTCCGGGGCCGAGCCCTGGCCCGTCCCCGACGCGATGACCTTCCGGGACTGGCTGCGCGCGGGCGGGCGGAGCGGCCGGTCCGGCGGGAGCGGCCCGACCCGGCTGCGGCCGCCCACCGCGGACGACCTGGACTACCACCTCACCACCTTGTTCCCCCCCGTCCGGCCGCGCGGCCACCTGGAGCTGCGGATGATCGACGCCCAGCCCGGCGACGACGGCTGGCTGGTCCCGGTGGCCGTCGTGCACGCGCTGTTCGACGATCCGGAGGCGACCGAGACCGCGTACCGGGTGACGAAGGCCCTCGCCGACGGCTACGGATCCGAACCCGCTCCCCGCAACCCCCTGTGGCGGTCCGCCGCCCAGCACGGCCTGGCCGATCCGGAGCTCCGCTCCGCCGCCGCGGCCTGCTTCCGCGCGGCGACCGCGGCCCTGCCCCGGCTGGGCGCGAGTACGCACGTCCAGGACACGGTCGGCGCCTTCGCCGAGCGCTACGCCCTGCGCGGGCGCTGTCCCGCCGATGACCCGCCCGACCGGCGCCTGACCGGGAAGGGAGGCCCCGCGTGACCACCGGATCCCGACCCGGCGCGCGGGAGCGGGCGGCGGCCGCCCTCATCGCGGCCCGCGCCCGCACGGCGGCACTCACGGACGCCGTGACCGACCCCGACCTGACCGCGCAGCACTCCCCGCTGATGTCCCCGCTGGTCTGGGACCTGGCGCACATCGGAAACATGGAAGAGCTCTGGCTGCTGCGGCAGGTGGGCGGCCGCGAGGCCATGCGTCCGGAGCTCGACCCGATCTACGACGCGTTCGAGCACCCCCGCGCCGAGCGCCCGAAGCTCCCCCTGCTCGGGCCCGACGAAGCCCGCCGGTACGCCGCCGAGGTGCGCGGCCGGGTCCTCGACCTGCTGGACCGCACCCCGCTGGAGGGCACCGCGCTCCTCGACGCCGGGTACGTCTTCGGGATGATCGCCCAGCACGAGCAGCAGCACGACGAGACCATGCTGATCACCCATCAGCTGCGGTCGGGCGCTCCCGTGCTCACCGCCCCGGAACCGGACGCGCCGTACGACCCGCCGACCGAGCCCGAAGTACTCGTACCCGGCGGCCCGTTCACCATGGGAACGTCCACCGAGCCGTGGTCGCTCGACAACGAACGGCCCGCGCACGTCCGGGAGGTCGCGCCGTTCTGGATCGACACCTTGCCGGTGACCAATGCCGCGTACGAGGAGTTCATCGCCGACGGCGGCTACCGCGAACCCCGCTGGTGGGCCCCGGACGGCTGGGCGCAGATCCGTGAACACGGTATCGGCGCGCCGATGTTCTGGCGCCAGGAGGGCGGGCAGTGGATGCGCCGGCGCTTCGGGGTGACGGAGCAGGTGCCGGGCGGTGAGCCGGTGCTGCACGTCAGCTGGTACGAGGCGGACGCGTACGCGAGGTGGGCGGGGCGCCGGCTGCCCACCGAGGCCGAGTGGGAGAAGGCCGCCCGGCACGATCCGGTGACCGGTCGCTCGACCCGTTTCCCCTGGGGCGACGCGGACCCCACTCCCGCGCACGCCAACCTGGGGCAGCGGCACCTGCGCCCGGCCCCGGCGGGCAGCTGCCCGGCCGGTGCGTCCGCGCTCGGCGTCCGCCAGTTGATCGGGGACGTGTGGGAGTGGACCTCGTCCGACTTCCTGCCGTACCCGGGGTTCCGGGCCTTTCCCTACCGCGAGTACTCGGAGGTGTTCTTCGGCCCGGCGCACAAGGTACTGCGCGGCGGTTCCTTCGCGGTGGACGCGGTGGCCTGCAGGGGCACCTTCCGCAACTGGGACCTTCCGGTGCGGCGGCAGATCTTCTCCGGCTTCCGCACGGCGAGGGACGTCTGATGTGCCGTCATCTGGCCTATGTGGGACCACCGGTGACCCTGGGGAGGCTCCTCAGCGAGCCGGAGCACTCGCTCGTCCACCAGGCGTGGCAGCCGCGCCGCCAGCGCAGCGGCACGATCAACGCCGACGGCTTCGGCGTCGGCTGGTACGCGGAGGGCGATCCGGTGCCCGCGCGCTACCGGCGGGCCGGCCCCGTCTGGGGCGACCTGACCTTCGCGGACCTCGCCCGCGTGGTGCGCAGCGGTGCCGTGCTGGCCGCTGTACGGGACGCCACGCGGGCCGGGGCCGACGGGGAGGCGGCCGCCGCGCCCTTCGCGGACGGGCCGTGGCTGTTCAGCCACAACGGCGTGGTGCGCGACTGGCCGGACGCGGCAGGCCCGCTCGCGGCCGGGCTGCCGCCCGAGGCCCTGCTCCGACTGGCCGCGCGTACGGACTCGGCCTTCGTCTGGGCCCTCGTCCTGGCCCGGCTGCGGGCCGGGGACGACCTCGGCACGGCGCTGGCCGAGCCGGTGCGGGAGCTGTCGACGGCCGCCCCTGGCTCCCGGCTGAACCTGCTGCTGACCGACGGGGTCACCATCGCCGCGACGGCGTGGGGCGATTCCCTCTGGTACCTGACCGACGCCACCGCCACCGCCGCAGGCACCGACGCCACCGGCACCGGAACCGGCACCGGGCGCACCGTGGTGGCGTCCGAGCCGTACGACGACGATCCGCGCTGGTGCGAAGTGCCGGACCGGACCTTGCTGACCGCCACCCGTAGCCGGATCCGACTGACTCCGCTCAAGGAGAACCCTCCGAGCGGGAAGGAGTGCCCGTGAGTGACTTCCAGCTGACCCGGACCCTCGACGAGCACGCGGCGGAGACCGCGCTGCGCGCGGACGTGCTCCACGGGCTGACGCAGACCCCCAAGGTGCTGCCGCCCAAGTGGTTCTACGACGCGCGGGGCAGCGAGCTGTTCGAGGAGATCACCCGGCTGCCCGAGTACTACCCGACGCGCGCCGAGCGGGAGATCCTGCTGGAGCGGGCACAGGAGATCGCCTCCGTGAGCGGTGCCCGCACCCTGGTCGAGCTGGGCTCCGGATCCTCGGAGAAGACCCGGCACCTGATCGAGGCGATGCCCGCACTGGACACCTATGTGCCCGTCGACGTGAGCGAGAGCGCCCTGACCGGGGCGGCCCAGGTGCTGCTGGCGGAGCACCCGGGGCTGCGGGTGCACGCGCTGCTCGCCGACTTCACCCGCGCGCTGCACCTGCCGGACTCCCCCGGGCCCCGGCTGGTGGTCTTCCTGGGCGGCACGATCGGGAACCTGCTGCCGCCGGAGCGGGCGGTGTTCCTGGCCTCCGTACGGGCGATGCTGGCTCCGGGGGACGCCCTGCTGATGGGCACCGACCTGGTGAAGGACGAGGCCGTGCTGGTGGCGGCGTACGACGACGAGCGGGGGGTGACGGCGGAGTTCGACAAGAACGTGCTGGCCGTGATCAACCGGGAGTTGGGCGCGGACTTCCGCACCGCCGACTTCGACCACCTGGCGGTGTGGAACCGGGAGCAGGAGTGGATCGAGATGCGCCTGCGGGCCCGCTCCGCGGTCCTGGTGAAGATCAGGGCGCTCGACCTGGTGGTGCCGTTCGCCGCGGGTGAGGAGATCCTGACGGAGATCTCAGCGAAGTTCCGTCAGGAAGGCGTCCGCCAGGAACTGGCTGCGGCGGGCCTTGAGTTGACCCAGTGGTGGACGGACGCGGCGGGCCGGTTCGCGCTGTCCCTGTCGGTGGCCGGCGGCGCGGCCGGGGAGGACTGAGCGGGCACACCGGCCAGCGGGGCGGACACCGGCGCGGTCATCGCCGCGATCGCGGCCGCCCCGTTGCCCGCCGCGCCGCCGACGGTGGCACGGTCCACGCGCGCGCCGCCCACGGCGGCCTGCGCCGCTGCCGCGAGGTCCCGTCGGTCCGCGTGCCGGCCCGGCGGGATCCGCGGCTCCAGCCGGACCTCGGCGTGGATCCCGCGGGCCCGGGCGATCCGCCACAGCGAGGCGGTCAGCGGGTCGTCCCCGACGAAGGCGGGCGCCCCGGCGGGCTCCCCGTCGTGCCCCGCGTACGTGATCCGCACGGGCTGTACGGGGACCCGCGCGTCCAGCGCGGCCTGGAAGGCGGCCCGCCGGAAGGTCCCCCGCGCGCGCCCGCACCAGGTGGAGCCCTCGGGGAAGACGGTGACCCGGTCCCCGGCCAGAAGTGCGCGGGTGACGGTGTCGACGGTGCCGGGCAGGGCCCGGAGCCGGTCGCGTTCGATGAACAGGGTCCCGGACCGCCCGACGACGCGGCCGAGGACGGGCCAGGCCCGGATATCGCTCTTGGCCAGCATCCGGCAGGGCAGCGCGGCGGCGATGAGCGGGACGTCCAGCCAGGAGATGTGGTTGGCGACGACGAGGCGGCCTCCCGCCGGGCCGGGGCTGCCGTGCATGGAGACGCGTACGCCGAAGGCCCGTACGAGGGCGACCGACCAGGCCCGTACCAGGGTGTGCCGGGGGCCGGCCGCGAGCAGCCGCAGCGCCGGGGCGGTCAGGATCCCGGCCAGGAGCAGGATGGCGGCGGCGGTGAGCCGGAGTACGGCGACGGCCGTGCTCGCCCTGCGCTCCGGGTGGCCCGCGCAGGCCTCGGGGGTGCACGGCGAGGTGGGGAACCAGCCGTTCATGCGCCCGGGGCGAGCGCGAGGAAGTGCTTGAGGTAGCGGGGGTTCGTGCGGCGCAGGGAGAGCAGGACGTACAGGTCGGCGCAGCCGAACGCGGCGTCGAGCGCGGGCTCGCCGCAGACCCAGGCGCCCAGCCGGAGGTAGCCGCGCAGGAGCGGGGGCAGCTCCGCGCGCTCGGGGAAGGCGATGCCCTCGGGGTTCCAGGGGAGGTGGGGGGTGACCCGGTACTCCTCGGGTGCGAGGTTGCGGGTCAGGACGGTCGTGCGGGTCGCGGCGGCCAGCACTCCGCCGTCGCCGAGGGGTATCGAGCAGCAGCCGGCCAGCCAGTTGTGGCCGGAGCGGTCCATGTAGCGGGCGAGGCCGGCCCATATGAGGGCGATGACGGCGCCGTTGCGGTGGTCGGGGTGGACGCAGGAGCGACCGACCTCGACGAGGTCGGAGCGGATGGGGGCGAGGGCGGACAGGTCGAACTCGCCCTCGGAGTAGAGGCGTCCGGCGACGGCGGCCCGGTCCGGGGGCAGCAGCCGGTAGGTGCCCACGACCTGTCCGGTCTCCTCCTCGACGACGAGGAGGTGGTCGCAGTACGCGTCGAAGGCGTCGCTGTCGAGGCCCGGCTCGGGGCCGTCGAGGCGGGCGCCCAGCTCGCCGGCGAAGACCTGGTGGCGCAGGCGCTGCGCGGCCCGTACCTCGTCCTCGTCGCGGGCGAGGCGGACGGCGTAGCGGGGGACGGCGGGCGCGGGGAGGGGAGCGGGGGCGGGGGGAGCGGCGGACGGGGACAGGGGTGCGATGGTCATGGCGGCTCCTGATCCGGGCACGGGCGGCCGGGTCGCGGTGGTGCGACCCGGCTCCCCCTACTTCTTCCGTGACCGGCTGGATTCGACATGACCGCGCAGCGGCCCCCGGATGTGGGCACGCTGAACTCGCCGGGGGCCCGGCGGCGGCCGCCGGTCAGCGGTCAGTCGCCAGCCGTCAGCGGTCGGAGCTGAGCACCGTGCTGATCGTGTCGGAGGCCGTCTTGGCCGCGAGCTTGGGGTCCTGTCCGGTGAGCACGGCCGTCATGAAGGGTTTGATCGGGTTCTTGGCCTCGATCTCCGCCCAGCGGGCCGAGTTCGGGGTGGCCCGGCCCTGCGCGGCACCCGGGGCCATGTTCTCGGCGCCCTCGTTGCCCTTGACGACGTGGGCGAGGTTGGTGCGGTTGGGCACGTAGCTCATCGTGCGGGCGAGCTCGGTCTGCCACTTCTCGCTCACCAGGGCCGTGATCACGTTCACGGCGCTCTTCCGGTGCCCGGTGCGCTCGGGGATGATCAGGTCGGATCCGCCGGTGAACACGGCTCCGGGCTTGTCGGCCGTCTTGCCGGGTATCGGGAAGAATCCGATTCTGCCCTTCAGCGCGGGGTTCGCCGCCTCGATCTCGGCCGCCTGACTCGGCGTCGCGATGATCTGCGCCACCCGGCCGCGGGCGAAGACCTGTGCCTGCGGGGGCGTCTCCTCGTCGGCGTCCTTCGGGCCGTCACCGAGGGCCTGGAGCTGCTTGTAGAACTCCATGCCGGCCAGGGCCCGGTCCTCGTCGAGCGCCCCGACCCACTGGCCGCTGGTCTCGACGGCCAGTTCGCCGCCCTCGTCCCAGATGAAGCCGGCGAGGACGTACCAGTTCTGGCCCGCCAGGTAGATGCCCTGCTGGTCGCCCTTGTCGAGTTTCTGCGTGGCCTGGATCCACTCCTGGCGGGTCTTGGGCGGGGCCTTGATCCCGGCGCTCTCGAACAGGTCCTTGTGGTAGATCACGACGCGGTTCGCGGCGTACCACGGGACCCCGTACTGGGCTCCGTTGACGCTTCCCGGCTCGGAAAGGCCCTTGAGCCAGTCCTTGCTCTCCCACGCGCGCAGGCCCTCCAGGGTGAGCTCGGAGAGCCCGCCGGTCTCGACGTACTGGGCGACCTGGGTGTTGCCGACCTCGATGACGTCGGCGCTCTCCTTGCTCGTGCCGTCGAGGACGGCGTTGACCTTGTCGCCGATGCCCACCCACTCCTGGATCTTGACCTCCAGGTCGACACCCGGGTGCTCGCGTTCGAACGAGGCGGTGAAGGTGCTGATGAAATCGTCCGAGGCGCTGCCCTTCATGAGCCAGAGCGTCACCTTGTGCGCGCCCGGATCCGCCCCTCCCGACTGGCTGCAGCCGGTGAGCGCGGTCGCGGCCGCGAGGACGGTGCACAGGGCGAGGAGGCGCTTCTTCACGAGTTCACCTTCGGATGGACAGATCGCAGATGGCTTGAAATTGGCATAGACCAATAGGCGGGTCAAGGCCCTTTCGCTCGAAATTCTCAGCACAGAGTTCGCGAAGGCGGACTTACTGGGGCACCGTAGAACGAGGCAACAGCCACCCAGTGTCGGGAGACCCCCATGTCCAACCACACGTACCGGGTGACCGAGATCGTCGGCACCTCCCACGAGGGCATCGATCAGGCCATCCGCAACGGAATCGCCCGCGCGGGCCAGACCGTACGGAATCTGGACTGGTTCGAGGTGACACAGGTACGCGGACACATCGAGAACGGGGAGATCGCCCACTACCAGGTGGGCCTCAAGGTCGGCTTCCGCCTCGACGGCGAGGAGTAGCGCCCGCGGGCGGCGCTCAGCCCGGGCGGTCGGGCGCGGGCGGTCGGCGCTCGGGGTCGGACTTTCGGCGCTCGGGGTCGGGCTTTCGGCGCGGAGGCGCGGGCGGCGGGCGCGGGCGGTCGGACGCGGGCGCCGGCGGTCAGGTGCGGCCCTCCGTCTCCTGGGCGGTTTTCAGCTCCGGCGCCTCCGCGGCCCAGTCCGCCAGGACCACCCGGAAGCCCGCCGCCCGCGCGGCCCCGCAGACCAGCTCGTCGTCGTCCACGAGCATCCGCACCTCTCGGTTCCGCGAGATCCGCTTGAGCACCTCCAGCTTGGTGGTCCGCGCCGGGCGCCGGTCCTGGTTGCCCCGCATCCACAGCCGCCCGGCCGGCAGCCCGTGGCGGGCTAGCCACTCCTCCGTGTCCGCCCGGCAGCGCTCCGGCCGGCCGGTCAGGTAGACCACCTCGCAGTCCGCCGCGCTCTCCACCGCCAGGGCGATCCCGCGCGCGAGCGGCGGATCGGCCGGCGCGGCGCCGAAGAAGCCGTTCCAGTCGCGGGGGAGGCGCTCCAGGAAGTGCTGGCGGTGCCCGGTGTCGGCGAGCGTGTTGTCGATGTCGAAGACGGCCAGCGGCCCGGGGGTGTCGTTCGCGCTCATGGGAACACCCTAGGGCGCGGGAATCCTGGCGGTTCCAGGATGTTGAGACCTGTGTGATCCGAAGAATCTCGATCCTCGACCGGTCCCGTACCCGCGAGGGGTACGACGCCCCGCGGGCCCTGCGCGACACCGTGGACCTGGCGCGCTTCGCGGAGGAGCTCGGCTACCACCGGTTCTGGGTGTCGGAGCACCACAGCGTGCCCGGCGTCGCCGGCTCCGCCCCGACCGTGCTGGCCGCGGCCGTCGCCGCGGCGACCGGGCGGATCCGGGTCGGGACGGGCGGGGTCATGCTGCCCAACCACCAGCCGCTCGTGGTCGCGGAGCAGTTCGGGGTCCTGGAGTCCCTCTTCCCCGGCCGCATCGACATGGGGCTCGGCCGTTCGGTCGGCTTCACCAACGGCATCCGGCGGGCGCTGGGCCGCGACACCGGGGACGCGGACCGCTTCGAGGAGCAGCTGACCGAGCTGCTGGGCTGGCTGGACGGCACTCAGCGCGCCCATCCCGAGGTGCACGCCCGTCCCGCGGAAGGACTGCGGATACCGGCCTACGTCCTGGCCACCGGCGAGGGCGCCGAGATCGCCGCCCGGGCCGGGCTGCCGATGGTGGTCGGCGATCTGCGCTCGCGCGCGAGGCTCATCGCGGCCGTGGAGGCCTACCGGGCCCGGTTCCGGCCCTCCACCCCGGGCGCCCGGCCGTACGTCGTGGTGTCGGGCACGGTCGCCGTCGCCGCCACCGAGGAGGAGGCGCGGCGGATCCTGGTCCCCGAGGCGTGGGCCCTCGCCCGGTCCCGGACCCGGGGCAGCTTCCCGCCACTGCGCCCGGCCGAGGGGATCGACGTGGCGGCCATGGGCACGAAGGAGCGGGAGCTGTACGAGGGGGCGCTCGCCGGGCACGTCCACGGCACCGAGGAGCAGGTCGCGGCCGAGCTCGCCGTGATCGCCGAGGCCACCGGCGCGGACGAGCTGCTCGTCACCACGTCCACCTGGGACCGGACGGCACTGCTCGACTCCTACCGCCGGCTGGCACGGATCGCGGGCCTGTCCGGACAGCCGGGCCCGCCCGGGCCCTAAAGTGGGACGAATGCGCCCCTCCGCCGGTGACCGAGCCGGTCCGCACCCCGAGCCGCCCCCCGCTCCGCACCCCGAGCCCGCGCGCCACCTCGCGCCCGCTTCCGCACCCGAATCCACGCACGCACCGTCGGCCGCGGCCGAGAACTGCGTACGCGTCCGGGGCGCGCGGGAGCACAATCTGCGCGGCGTCGACGTCGACATTCCGCGCGACGCGCTGACGGTGTTCACCGGCGTCTCCGGTTCCGGCAAGAGCTCCCTCGCCTTCGGCACGCTCTACGCCGAGGCCCAGCGGCGGTACTTCGAGTCGGTGGCCCCGTACGCCCGCCGCCTCATCCACCAGATCGGCGCGCCGAAGGTGGACTCGGTGACCGGGCTGCCGCCGGCGGTCTCGCTGGAGCAGCGCCGCTCCTCCCCCGGTTCGCGTTCCTCGGTGGGGACGGTCACCCTGCTGTCCAACTCCCTGCGGATGCTGTTCTCCCGCGCCGGCACCTATCCGCCCGGGGCCGAGCGGCTCGACTCCGACGCCTTCTCCCCCAACACGGCGGCCGGAGCCTGTCCCTCGTGCCACGGCCTCGGGCGCGTCCACCGCACCCACGAGGACCTGCTCGTCCCCGACCCGTCGCTGTCGATCCGGCAGGGTGCCGTCGCCGCCTGGCCGGGAGCCTGGCAGGGCAAGAACCTGCGGGACATCCTGGAGGCGCTCGGCCACGACGTGGACCGGCCGTGGCGGGAGCTGCCGGCGGAGGCCCGCCAGTGGATCCTCTTCACGGAGGAGCGGCCGGTGGTGACCGTGCACCCGGTGCGGGACGCCGACCGGATCCAACGGCCGTACCAGGGCACGTACATGAGCGCCCACCACTACGTCATGCACACGTTCGCCGACAGCAGGAGCGCCACGCTGCGGGCCCGCGCCGAGAAATTCCTCACCGACGCGCCGTGCCCGGCCTGCGGGGGTGGGCGGCTGCGGCCGGAGGCGCTGGCCGTGACCTTCGCCGGCCACGGCATCGCCGACCTGGCGGCGATGGCGCTGACCGACCTGGACCGCGTACTGGCCACCGCGCGGGTGGCCGGGGAGGCGGCGCGCGTGCTGGCGGAGGACCTGCGGGCGCGGATCGGGCCGGTCGCCGAACTGGGGCTCGGGTACCTGAGCCTGGACCGCACCGCGCCCACCCTGTCGGCGGGCGAACTGCAGCGGCTGCGGTTGGCGACGCAGCTGCGGTCGGGCCTGTTCGGGGTGGTGTACGTGCTGGACGAGCCGTCGGCGGGACTGCACCCGGCCGACACGGAGGCGCTGCTGGGCGTGCTGGACCGGCTCAAGGAGGCCGGGAACACGGTCTTCGTCGTGGAGCACGAGCTGGACGTGGTGCGGCACGCGGACTGGCTCGTGGACGTCGGCCCGCTGGCCGGGGAGCACGGCGGGCGCGTGCTGTACAGCGGTCCGCCCGCCGGGCTGGCGGACGTCACGGAGTCGGCGACGGCCCGGTACCTGTTCGCGGACGGCGGTCCCGCCAGGGCGGCCGGGTCCGCCGGGGCCGTCCGAGGCGCGCCGGGGCCGCGGGAGGTGCGCCGGGCGCGCGGATCGGTGCGGCTGAGCGGCGCGGGGCTGCACAACCTGCGCGACGTGGAGGCGGAGTTCCCCCTCGGTGTGTTCACGGCGGTGACCGGGGTGTCGGGGTCGGGCAAGTCCACCCTGGTGGGCGGGGTGCTGGCCGCGGAGGTGGCCGGACGGCTCGCCGATCCGGATTACCCCGTACGGCGGCTGGTGGAGGTGGACCAGAAGCCGATCGGTCGGACCCCGCGCTCCAACCTGGCCACGTACACCGGCCTGTTCGACGTGGTGCGGCGGCTGTTCGCGGCGGCCCCGGAGGCGCGGGCGCGCGGCTGGAAGGCGGGCCGGTTCTCGTTCAACGTGGCGGGCGGCCGGTGCGAGACCTGCCAGGGCGAGGGCTTCGTCTCGGTGGAGCTGCTGTTCCTGCCGAGCACGTACGCCCCGTGCCCGGTGTGCGGGGGCGCCCGGTACAGCGCCGAGACCCTGGAGGTCCGGTACGCGGGGCTGGACATCGCGGAGGTGCTCGCGCTGACGGTGGAGTCGGCGGCCGTCTTCTTCGCGGAGGTCCCGGCGGCGGCGCGCAGCCTGCGGGCGTTGGAGGAGATCGGGCTGGGCTACCTGCGGCTGGGGCAGCCGGCCACGGAGCTGTCGGGCGGCGAGGCGCAGCGCATCAAGCTGGCCACGGAGCTCCAGCGGCGGCGCCGGGACCACACGCTGTACCTGCTGGACGAGCCGACGACCGGGCTGCATCCCGCGGATGTGCGGGTACTGACCCGCCAGTTGCACGGCCTGGTGGACGCCGGGCACTCGGTGGTGGTCGTGGAGCACGACATGGCGGTGGTGGCGGGCGCCGACTGGGTCATCGACCTGGGCCCGGGCGGCGGCGCGGAGGGCGGCCGGGTGGTGGCGGCGGGAACCCCGATCCAGGTGGCGGCGACGGGCACGGGCCGCACGTCGGCCTACCTGTCCCGAGCCCTCCCCCCACCCCCACCAGCGTGACGGGCGGCGCTCTGCGCTGCGCCGACACTCCGCACGGGTTAAATTCAGCCCGCTGGATGGGTTAATTACGCTAGGGTGCGGGGCGGAGGTGGAGGGATTGGCCACGCAGGAGGAGCTGTTCGACGCGGTGGACGCGCTGCTGGAGGGCGCGCCGCGGTTGCCGTCTCCGGCGGAGCGGGCACGGCTGCGTGAGGCGGCCGGGGTCACGCAGGCGCGTCTGGCGGCGGCGTTGAAGTCGACGCCGCAGACGGTGAAGAACTGGGAGAACGGCCGCTCGGAGCCGAGGCCGCCGCGCCTGCAGGCGTACCAGCGGCTGCTGGACGGTTGGGCCGAGCGCTATCCGGCGCCGCCCGCCCCCGAGCCGGCGCCGGCGGCGGCTCCGGCGACCTCCGCCGCTCCGGAGACCTCCGCCGCCCGGGCCGAGCCGGCCGCCGGTACCGGCACCGGTGCGGTCGCGCCCGCCGCAGCTGCCGTGACCGTGACCGCGGCTGCGCCGCCGCGGCCGGTCGGGCCGGTCGCGGCGGTGGGTGCGGCCGTACCGCCCGCGACCTCCCGCCGCCCGGCGCGGGCCCGCGTACAGCCCGCCGCGGCCGATCCGCGGTTCCCCCACGGCCCGTTGGCGGTCCTGGACGGCGACGGGACCGCGTACGGCGTGGACGGCGTCGTGCTGGACTGCCCGGCCACCACCCTCGTGCAGCTGGTCGAGTGGACGCTCGCGGAGTCCGGACTCGGCGCGACGCGGCTGAACCGCTCGGGGAAGGACGCGGATCCGCTGGTCGTACTGACCGCGGCGGCGGCCGTGCGGCTCGGGCTCCCGGAACGGCTGGAAGGCCACGAGGAGCGCCGTTCCCTGCGCCTGGCGGAGGACCACCCGGTCGTCAAGCAGATCATGCGGGCGAAGTGGAAACTCACCAAGCGCGGCTTCGGCCCGTGGGCCCGCGTCTACCGCCCCGCCCAGGCCGGGCAACGGCAGTGCGTGCAGCTCGCGATCCTGTCCTGGGACGCCCTCGACGCCCGGTCCTGGCCCGGCGTGGCCGACATGGAGCCGGCCGACATCGCCCGCGTACTGGGTACGTACGCGGCCCGGGTCATCACCCCGCGCGGCTCCACCGCCACCTCCGGGCTCGAACTCATGACCGCGCTGCGGCCGCCCACCCGGGCGGTGAAGAACGAGGCCACGGGTGAGTGGGAGTCCGACTGCAACCCGGGCTCACTCGGCACCGAACCGGTCGATCCTGCCCCGCCGGAGGCGCCTACCGAGCACCCCGTCGCACAGGGCTGGACGAGCGGGTTCCTGGACGAGGAGGCGTTCCAGTGGGTGCGCGACGTCGATCTGCTCACGGATGAGGAGTGCCTGCTCCCGTACGCGGTCGGCCTGGACCTGAACACCGCGTTCCTCGCCGCCTCCGCGCGCCTGGTCGTCGGCCTGTCCGCCGCCGACCACTTCCACCGCCCGGCGTTCAACAAGAAGATCCCCGGCTCCTGGCTGGTCGACCTGTCCGGGATCGAGGTGGACCCGCGGCTGCCGTCGCCGTTCACCCCCTCCGGACGGCGGCCGCAGGGGCCGGCCTGGTACCAGACGCACACCGTCGCCTACGCGGTCGAGCTGGGCCACGACGTCGCCCCCATCGAGGGGTACCTGCGGCGGGAGACGGGCGCGTACCTCGACCCGTGGCACGACCGCCTCAAGACCGCCTACGCCGACACCCTCGCCGACCTCGGGGTCACCCCGGACCTGGACGACCGGCAGCTCCTCGCCGCGATGGAGCACCACAAGGACGCCGACCCCGCGATGGCGGCCGTGCTGACCGCGATCAAGGCCACCGTCAAGGGCGGAATCGGCAAGCTCCGCGAGCGCCCCCAGGGGCGCCACTACCGGGACGGGGAACGCTGGCCCGCGCTGGAGCGGCCGACCTGGCGCCCCGACATCCGGGCCGCCGTCATCTCCAAGGCCCGCGTCAACATGCACCGCAAGATGGCGAACACCGCCAGGGCCACCGGCCGGTACCCCCTCGCTGTCCTGTCCGACTGCGTCGTCTACGCCTCCCCCGGCCCGAGCCCGCTCGACTTCCTGCCCTACACCACCTCGGGCAAGCCGCTGCCCGGCGCGTTCCGCCTCGGGTCGACGCCGGGCCTGGCGAAGGTCGAGGGCGTGCAGGAGATGGCCTGGGCCGTGGACCTGATGGAGAAGGGCCTGAACCCTGCCCGCCACATCAAGGGCGGCGACGCTGTCACGGACGAAGGAGAGTAGGCCCGTGGGGGACATCGAGGACGCCCTGGAGCGTGCGGGCCGCGAGGTCTTCACCCGGGAGCCGCCCAGAACACTGAAAGGCCGCATCAACTTCCTGCTGGGCAGGCTGAAGACCACCAAGGCCGTCGCGCAGGAGCTCGGCGTCAGCCAACGGTCCATCGAGCGCTACCGCACGGGCGAGCGGAAGACCCCGCCGAAGGCCATCGCGGACCGCATCGACGCGGCGGTGCGCTCCCGCTGGCAGCCGGTGGTACGCAACCGGCGGCGCAAGCAGGCCGCCGCCCGCACCGGCATCACCGTCGAGACCCGCGCCCGCTTCGGCTACACCGCCCCCGTCGGCACCACCGACGACGGCCGCATGCGCCGCCTCACCGTCCACCTCGCGCCCGCGTACGCGCAACGCCTCTTCGACGCCCAGCAGCAGGGCGCGGGTGACCCGGAACTGCGCGCCATCGTCGCGGAGGGCCTCCAGGAGACGTACTTCAAGGACGGTGGCGCCCGCGCGCACGACCTCGAAGTCGAACTCACCGACATCGACTACATCGACGTCTCCTACTGACAACGCGACCCCGGGCCGCGGTCGAACGGGTACACGGTCGAACGGGTACGCGGCCGTTGTCCGCGCCGCAGTGGAGCGGCCCCGGTCAGCCCGCTCGACGCGCTTCGTCGGCGGCGGGTCCTTCCGCGTCGATCCTCAACAGGCGCGAGGCGATCGCGCCCTGGTCGCGGCCGAACTCCTGCCCCAGGTCGGCGAGGGGCACCCCCTCGGCGCACCGTCGCCGGAGGCGTTCTTCGTCGGCGGGGGTCCAGGGTTTGTAGGCGTTGGGGTGTGCCAGCCGCTTCTCTTCCACTGTGTACGCCTTGCTCGGTTCGGGCTGCGGTGAGGTCCGCTGATCGGGCACGAGGTCGGCGGGATACGGGGCCAGGTGGAGGCCGTAGAGCTTCCAGCGGATGGACTTCTCGCTGCGTCCGAGGTCCTGTGCCAGCTCCGCGGGCGTTCTGCCTGCCCGGTAGTGCTCCCGCAGGTAGTCGTGCGTCTCGGGCGTCCACGCGTCGCCGTGGCGGGTGGCCTTGAGGGGTGCGGCGGAGCCCTGCGGGGCGGCGCTCCGACCGGGCGGGGTGGCGGGCACGGAGGCGATGAGGCGGCCGATCTCGCCGAGGTCGCGGGCATCCAGCTCGCCGGTGAGTTCGCCCTCGACGATGCCGTCGAGGGTGCAGACGACGGCGGTGATCTCCACGCGCCCCTCCGCGAGGAAGTCGACGCCGAGGTTGTACCTGCGGTCTGCGCTGCTGACGTCGAGTTGGAGGCTGGACGTCCGCTGGGGCGCGGGCGCGGGCGCGGGTAAGGCATGAGCGGGTTCGGCGGGCGAAGGCGTATATGCCGGGGAGAGGAGTTCGTGGACGTGCCAGGCGGCCACGATGAGGCGGCCGTCATCGAGGCGGTAGCTGTCCTGGCCGGCTTCCAGGTCGCAGGCGGCGTACAGGACGTCGAGACGCTGGCCGTCGAAGAGTCCGGGTGCCTCGCCGGGCGGGGTGTGCGGGAGGGTGAGGGTGCCCCGTTCGGGCTGGGCGGTGTGGATCGCGGCGTGCCGGTCGCCGTGCCAGGTTCCGTGAGCGTCACGGAAAGCGTAGATCAACATGTTGAAGCATGGTTCCCCAGCCGGACCCGGCGCGCGGCGGAATCGACGAAGTCGTAACCGCTGACGCGCCGCGGCCGCCGGGAACGGCATGGAGGAACGCGCCTCGGCTGCTCGCGGTCCGGTCCGGCGTTCGCGTTCCGGATCGCTGTTCGTGGTCCGGAGCAGTGCTCGCGGTCCGGGCCGGTGCTCGCGGTCCGGGCCGGCGTCAGGGGCGGCCCAGTAGCGCCACGCCTGCGGCGGTGTCGGCTCGGGCGGTGAAGAAGTCGGTGAACGCGGCGACGAACTCCTCCTCGCTGATCCGGCCGTCCCCGTCCCCGTCCAACTGCCGGAAGCCGTCGTTCAGCTCGGCGGGATGGACGCGCGGGCCCGCGAACAGGACGCGGTACTCGTCCGCGCACAGGTAGCCGCTGCCGTCGGTATCGGCGGTCCGGAACAGGGCGCGCACCGCCGGTGTGAGGCCCCGGTCGAGGTAGTCGCAGTCCGCGTCGATGCCCTTGAGCATCGCGGCGACGAACTCGGCGCACTCCACCGCGCCGTCCTCGTCCGTGTCCACGCCCGCCCGCAGCTGCTCCCACCAGGACTCGAAGGCCGCGTACAGCTGGTCCTCGCGCTCGACGGGGAGCTCCAACTGCCAGCACACGTTGTGGACCATGGCCTGGAGGTCGGCGGAGTCCACCCGCCCGTCCCCGGTCTGGTCCAGTACCTGCCGGAAGAACGCCTCCAGCCGTGCCGGGCGGGAGTCGACCGTACGCGGCCGGGGCAGGCGCGGGGCCGCGGTGGGCCTCCGGGACGCGGGGCGCTGCCGGTCCACCTCCTCGGAGTGGCCGCGGTAGCGCCGGCGGTCCGGCAGCCGGGTCATGACCTGCCGCATACCGCGGTGCACCGTCCAGGACAGGGCGGCGGCCCCGCGGGTACGGGGTGTGCCGAACCGTTCGTGCCAGGACCGCGGCAGGTCGGCGACGGTCAGGGTGGTCAGCACGCCGGCGGCGACGGCGCGCAGCAGCGGCCAGGCGGGCCGGAGCCGCCCGAGTCGGCGGGGGGCGGGAGCTTCGCGCAGCATGTCGAAGAGCAAGTAGCGTACGGGCTCGCCGAGTTCGAGGACTTCGCGGACGGTCCGGTCCACGTGGGCCGGTACGTCGGCGGCGGTCGCCGGGAGGACCTCGGCGGGAATGCCGAGAGCGGCGCAGACCTCCTTGAACTCCGCGTACAGCACGTCCAGTTCGGAGGAGTCGAGCGGGTCGCCGGACAGCTCGCGCATGGCGGTCATGGCCTCGTACAGCGTCAGCATCACCCAGGCGCGAACCTCGGGGTCCTCCGCGCTGTACGGACGTCCCGCGTCATCGGTGCCGCGGATCCTACGATGCGCACGCTCCAGCCGGGCGATCTCGCGCCGCCGCTCCTCGGGGCCGGCGAAGAACAACCGGCTCCCGCTGTCCATGGTGTGCTCGATCCGCCGCCACGGGTGGGCCCGGTACGTGGAGAAGCGGGCGGTTCCGGCCGCGACGACCGGGTGCGCGGTCTGCAGGACGAGCAGCCGCCAGGCCACCAGCCCGATCCGCCATTCCCCGAGGGTCTGGCGCAACAGGCTGTCGGCGGCGGGTAAAGAGGTAGGTGTCACGCGGCGCTCCTGACCGAGGGGGACCAACAGGAGTACAACGCCGCGCATCCGGAGAGGTTGCGACACACGAACCGACCCCCAACCCGCCCCCGCCGGACAACCGAGCATCCCCCCACGCACCCGGCACCGCCCTGACCCAGTCGGGCACCCCCACAGACGCGGGTCAGCGTTCCTGCGCACAGGCCGATGCGTCGCCGGACAGACGCCTCGCGGCCTGGTCCCACGACTGCGGCTCGACCAGGCTGTCAAAGCACTGTGGCCAGCCACCTTGCCATCGTGCGCGAGAAGTACCACAAGGCCGCGAGGCCGATCACCAAGTCGACCGACTACCGGGACCGCCTGCGTGAACGGCGCCTGGACCGTGACCGTCTCGGTTGAGGGGGGCAGGTGACGTGGCGCTTGTAAGGATACGGGTCGACCCGTAAGGTAATTTTATGAGTCCATCTTCGCCCCCCAGGGGCCGTCCCAGGGATCCCCGTTCGCACGAGGCGATCGTCAGCGCGGCCGCCGAGCTGGTGGCCGAGGTCGGATATGCCGCGACGTCCATCGGCGCCGTGGCCGCGCGCGCCCGGGTCGGCAAGGACTCGATCTACCGGCGCTGGTCGGGCAAGCCGGAGCTGGTCTTCGAGGCGGTGTTCACGAGCACCGACCTGGCCCCGGTACCGGACACCGGAACGCTCGCCGGGGACCTGGCCGTACTTCTGCAGGGCTTGATCGAGGAGTTCCACGCGCCTGCCGCCGCAGCGGCGCTCCCGGGGCTGCTCGCCGACTTCGCCGCCGACCCGGTCCTCAAGGCGCGCATCCGGGGCGAGTTCCTGGCCCCGTCGAAGGAACGGCTGCTGGGAGTCTTCGAACGCGCTGTGCTGCGCGGGGAGATCGCGGACGAAACACCCGTGGACCTGGTTCTGGACACCCTGGCCGGCGCGGTGTTCTTCCACATCGGGCTGGTCGGGGAACACCCGACCGCACAACTGGCCGGCCGGCTGGCCGCTGTCGTAGCCAAAGGAATCGAGATCCGATGAACAGCTGGCTTCTCGCAGCAGGCATCACCGCGTCCGGCGTGGCCGCGGTACACGCCGTCGCCGGGGGGCGGGACGTCGTGCGACCCCTGCTCTCCTGCGGTCTCGCGGACGAGCCCAAGCGGGTCCTGCACGCCGTCTGGCACATGGTCACGGTGGACCTGGTGCTCTCCGCCGTCGCCCTGGTCTACCTCGCGCTCGCGAACGGCGCGGCAGGGACCGACCTGGTCGCCTGGTTCGTGGCCGCGCACTTCCTCGCCTATGCGGCGGCCTTCCTTGTCATCACCCTGTCCGTCGGCTGGTCCAAGCCGCTGCTCCGGCTGCCGCAGTGGATCCTGCTCCTGCCGGTCGCCCTGCTGACGGCGGCGGGCGCCGCATAGCCGTGCCGTGCCGTGCCGCGCCGTGAAGCGGTGTCGGAGACACCAACCCTCCCCCGGCACCGCGGAGGGCACGCGCACGCCGGGCCGGGTTACGCCGAGGTGCGCAACCCGACCAGGAGCCGGTCGAGTGCCTGCTCCGCGGCCTGCGGGTCTCCGCCCCGTGCGATCCAGAGCGCGGCCTCGTTCATCGCACCCGAGAGCAGTCGGGCCAGGGGCTCCACCGGCTGTTCCGCGATGATCCCGGCCGCCGCGAGAGCCGTCAGGGCCTCCGCGAGGTGCCGGGCGGAGGACTCCTCGTCCGGGGCCCGCCACTCCTCCCAGCCCAGCACGGTCGGCGCGTCGACCAGGAGGATCTGCCGCACCGCCGGGTCGGTCCCCGCCGCCAGGAAGGCCCGACAGCCGGCCCGTAGCTGTTCCCAGAGGCCCTCGTGCCGCTCGGCCGCGATCGCGACCCGCTCGCCCAGCTCCCGCTGGACCTCGGAGACGACGGCCCGGAAGAGCCCCGCTTTACTGTCGAAGTGGTGGTAGGCGGCCCCTTTGGTGACTCCGGCGGCCCGGGCCACCTCCGCCAGTACCACCTCGTGGTACCCGTCAGCGGCGAACCGCCGTCGCCCCTCGGCCAGTAGAGCCCGCCGCGTGGCTGCCCGCTGCTCCGCCCGGTTCACCGCCATCGCGCGCACCGCCCTTTCCATTTCACGTACCGGGGGTATGCTAACGCCACTCCTCACATACCCTCGGTATGCGAAACCGACCCGAAGGGCCTCGCCCATGACGAACGAATACGCCACCTTGCCCGCGACCGGGCTCGGCGGCTTCTACCCGGTGCTCGCCACCCGGGATGTCGCGGCCTCCCGTGACTACTACACCCGCCACTTCGGCTTCGAGGTGACCTTCGACGCGGACTGGTACGTCAGCCTTCGCCGCCCCGACGCCCCTCAGTACGAGCTGGCCCTTCTCGACCACGCCCACCCGACCGTCCCCGCCGGCCACCGGACCGCGCTCACCGGCGGACTGCTGCTGAACTTCGAGGTGGGCGACGTGGACGCCGAGCACCAGCGGCTCGTGGTGGAGGGCGGCCTGCCGGAGGTGCTGCCGCTGCGTACGGAGGAGTTCGGCCAGCGCCACTTCATCGTCGCCGCGCCCGACGGTGTGCTCGTCGACGTCATCACCGTCGTCCCGCCCAGCGACGCCTACGCCGCCCACTACGCGGGCGCGTGAATCCCCGGCTGTCGCGTCCGGCGAGTCCCGGTGTACGGGGCGTCACTCGGCCGGATTCCAAGCGCCACTGAACAGGGCCAGTTCCAGCAGGTCCGGACGCGCCGCGGGCCACCCGGCACCTGACCGGGCGAGCTGCCCGGCCGCGGCGTCCATCCACCGCAGGTACACCCCGTAGCGGTGCGCGGTCCAGCCGGCATCGGACCAGGTCCAGGCGGCGGTGTCCGGCGCGGACGCCACCTCGGCATCCAACCCGACCCGCGTCGCCCGGGCACGCAGGACACGCGCTACCCGCTGGTCCAGGATCAGCGCGCGAGGAGTTCCCGGCGCGTCCGTCGCCACACTGAGGAAGTAGAGGTACTTCGTGAAGAAGGCCGGCCCCCAGCCCCTCACGGCTCCCGATAGCAGACGGTAGGCCTCCACCGCCCCCTCACTCCTGAGAGCAGTGCCCGCCCGCGCCAGGACGTCGGACAGATTCGGCTCCGCGAGCACCGCGCGGAGGCGGTGCGGCCCGTAGCCCGTTCTGCCCTGCCCCCAGACGTACGAGGCCACGAGGGCGCGGGCCCACTCCCCCCTGGCTGCCGCCTCTCGGACAGCCTCGACGACCTGAGCGCGATCGACCGTCACGACATCCGCGTGCGACCGCTCGGGGAACTGGTCAGGCCATGGCTCGATACCTGACCAGCGCCCCGGAACGTACGGCACAGCCTGGCTGCCCGCACCTGCCGCGTACGGGGCACCCGTGCCGGACAGCCACGCGCTCAACGCCCGTACCGCTGAAGGCGGCAGCAGCTGCTCCATAAGCGTGGCGTCGAGCGCGTCCGCGTCGTCCTGACGACCCACCGTCGATCCCCTCCCGTTGAAGGCGATCATCATGACGGCGACCGGTCCGCGATCGGTGCTGAATGGCCCAAGTCCCCCCGGTGATCCGTGCCGCGGCGCCTTCCGGGCAGGCCGCTCGCGGACGGCGTTCGCGCGGGTTGTTTCGGTCGTCAGACGTGCTCGTGCTCCACCGGGAGCCACAACTCGGCCTCGGCCTCGGTTCTGTCGGCTGACAGGCGGGTGCGCAGGATCTCGGGGCCGGGGCGGCTGCGGTACGGGTTCGACGGGAACCACTCGGTGAACACGTCCCGCCACAGCTCCTGGATGGCTTGGGGCACCGGCCCGGAGGTCGTGAAGACGGCCCAGGTGCCGGCCGGGACGGGCAACGCGGTCGCGCCGTCGGGGGCGTCGGCGGAGCTGATCACACCCTGGTAGTAGTCGAGTTCGGTGCCCTCGGCGCGGCTGGGGTCCAGGTCGTCGCAGACCGCCACGATGCCGTGCGGTTCCTGGTCCGACAATTTCTCCAGGCCCTCCAGGGTCCGCGGATCGATCCCGCGGACGAAATCGATGATCGCCTGGTTCGGTCCCGCGTGTACCAGCGGTACCCGGGCCTTGAGCCCGACGACGGTGAAGTCCGGCTTGTCCACGATGCGGTATCGCATACTGCTGCTCCCTTCGACGGTGAGGCGGAAGGCCATCCGGGGCTGGGAGTTGAGCGCGGCGCCGGTACGGCGGGCCTCGCCCGGTCCGACGCCGTGCATGGCGCGGAACGCCCGCGCGAACGCCTCGCCCGAGCCGTAGCCGTAGCGCACCGCGATCTCCAGCAGTACCTCGCGTCCCGCGAGGACCTCGGCGCCCGCGAGGGTGAGCCGACGGCGCCGGATGTACTCCGACAGCGGCATGCCCGCGAGGGCGGAGAACATCCGGCGCAGGTGGTACTCCGAGGTGGCCGCGATACGCGCCAGCTCCGCCGTCTCGACGCTCTGGTCGAGGTGGCGCTCGATGTGCTCCATGGCCTGGTTCAGCCGCTCCAGCATGCTCCCGGTTTCCTTCCTTGTGACGATCACCAGGCTAGGCAGCGCTCCACCCCCCGGACCCGACATTCTGTGCCCGATCAGATCGGGTCGGGTGCCGGGGGGGGGGTGCCGCCAGGAGGGTGCTGCCGGGAGGGCGCCGACGCGGGTCGCGACGCACGCGGGCCGCGGCGCACGCGGGTCGCGGCCCCCGGTTGTCAGCGGGTGTCGGCCCGGTGCCGGCGGATGATCTCCGCGTACTGGTAGCCGCTGGTCTTGATCGTGCGGGTCTGCGTCGCGTAGTCGACGTGGACGAGGCCGAAGCGCTTGTCGTAGCCGTAGGCCCATTCGAAGTTGTCGAGGAGGGACCAGGCGTAGTAGCCGGCGAGCGGGACGCCCTTGCGGACGGCGCGGGCGCAGGCCGCGAGGTGCTGCTCCAGGTAGCGGCTGCGGTCGGGGTCGTGGATTCCCCCGTCGGGGCCCGCGGTGTCGGGGAAGGCCGAGCCGTTCTCGGTGACGTACAGCTTGCGCACGCCGTAGTCCTCGGTGAGGCGCAGCAGCAGGGCTTCCAGGCCGCCGGCGTCGATCTGCCAGTCCATGCCGGTGCGGGGTACGTCGGGGAGGCGGACCTCGGCGGCGTACGGGACGGGACCGGCGGGGTCGTCGGCGACGGTGGCCGGGAAGTAGTAGTTCAGGCCGTGCCAGTCGAGGGGGGCGGCGATCGTACGGAGGTCGCCGGGGCGTTCGGGGAGTTCCACGCCGTAGAGCTCACGCATGTCGGCGGGGAAGCCGCGGCCGTAGACCGGGTCGAGCCACCAGCGGTTGATGTGGCCGTCCATGCGGGTGGCGGCCGCGATGTCCTCGGGGCGGGTGGAGGCGGCTTCGACGGTGGAGTGGTTGGTGACGAGTCCGATCCGTGCGCCGGGGGCCGCGGCGCGCAGGGCCTGGGTGGCGAGTCCGTGGCCGAGGAGGAGGTGGTAGGAGGCGCGGACCGCGGCGGTCAGGTCGGTGAGTCCGGGGGCCATGCGGCCTTCGAGGTGGCCGATCCAGCCGGAGCACAGCGGTTCGTTGAGGGTGGCCCACTGGGTGACGCGGTCGCCGAGCCGTTCGGCGACCGTGGAGGTGTAGGCGGCCAGGTGCTGGGCGGTGTCGCGTACGGTCCAGCCGCCGCGGTCCTGCAGGGCCTGGGGCAGGTCCCAGTGGTAGAGGGTGACGGAGGGGGTGACGCCCGCGTCGAGGAGGGCGTCGACGAGCCGGTCGTAGAAGTCCAGGCCGGCGGCGTTCACCGCGCCGTCGCCCTGCGGCATGATCCTCGGCCAGGCGATGGACATGCGGTAGGCATCGGTGCCGAGGGTCCGCATCAGGGCGATGTCCTCGGGCCAGCGGTGGTAGTGGTCGCAGGCGTCGTCGCCGTGGTCGTCGTTGTCGACGTTGCCGGGGGTGTGGGAGAAGGTGTCCCAGATGCTCGGGCCCCGGCCGTCCTCGGCGACGGCGCCCTCGATCTGATAGGCGGACGTGGCGGTTCCCCAGGCGAAGTCGGGGGGAAAGGCGGCGAGGTCGATCGGATCGGACACAGGAAACCTCTCGAAGAAGCGATGGGGATCGAAAACGGGGCTACTTGACCGCGCCCGCGGTGAGCCCGGTGACCAGGTAGCGCTGGAGGAGGAGGAAGCCGGCGACGACGGGCACGCTCACGACGAGTGAGGCGGCCATGACCTGGTTCCAGTACACGTCGTTCTGGGTGGCGTAGCCCTGGAGGCCGACGGCGAGGGTGCGGGTGGTCTCGCTGGTCATGACGGAGGCGAAGAGGACCTCGCCCCAGGCGGTCATGAAGGCGTACACGGCGACCGCGACGATGCCGGGGATCGCGGCGGGCACGATGACGCGGAAGAGCGCTCCGAGCGGTCCGCAGCCGTCCACTTTGGCCGCCTCGTCCAGATCGCGGGGTACGGAGTCGAAGTAGCCGATCAGCATCCAGATCGAGAACGGCAGGGAGAAGGTCATGTAGGTGAGGATCAGGCCCGCCCGCGAGCCGAACAGGGCGATGCCCGTGGCGTTGCCGATGTTGACGTAGATCAGGAAGAGCGGCAGCAGGAAGAGGATGCCGGGGAACATCTGGGTCGACAGCACCGTCACTGTGAAGACCCTCTTGCCGCGGAAGGTGTAGCGGCTGACGGCGTAGGCGGCGAATATGGCGATCACGACGGAGCAGACGGTCGCGGCGCCCGCCACGAGCAGGGAGTTCACGAAGTAGTCGGCGAGCGGGACGGTCTCCCAGATGTCCGCGTACGGCGCCAGGGTCAGGGACGAGGGGAGCCAGCGGAACTTCCCCGACACGTCTTCCAGCGGTTTGAGGGAGCTGGAGACCATCACGTACACCGGCAGGAGCACGAAGCCGGTCAGGAGTGTGAGGAAGACCGCCCGGCTCCAGAGGAAGGACCGCGGCGCGGCCATGGGTGAGCGGGGTGCCGGCCGGGTGGGGCTAGGCATCTGCGGTCTTCCTTCCGCGGGAGGTCACCAGCAGGTAGACGCCTGTGACGACGAGCAGGAACAGGAGCAGCAGGACCGACATCGCCGAACCGGTGCCGAAGTTCCAGGTCTGGAACGAGGACTGGTAGATGTGCAGCGAGATGAGGTCGGCCGATTGCGGCGCCGCTTTCCCGAACAGGACGAAGGGGGTGTTGAAGTCGTTGAAGGTCCACAGGAACAGCACCAGGACCAGGACCTGGTTGACGGGGCGCAGTGACGGCAAGGTGATGCGGCGGATCTGCTGCCAGACGCCGGCGCCGTCGAGGGCGGCGGCTTCGTAGATCTCCCGGGGGATGTTCTGCAGTCCGGCCATCATGATGAGGAAGGCGAAGGGCCAGCCCTTCCAGACCGAGACGACGAGCAGCGTCACGAAGGCGTTGTCGCCGATCAGCCAGAACGCGGGGCTGTCACCGATGCCCAGCTGGTCGTGCAGGACGTGGTTGATGATGCCGTTGTCCCGCTGGAACATGAACGCCCATGTGATGACGGCCGCGTAGACGGGCAGCGCGTACGGGATGAGGAAGACGGTGCGCAGGAAGCCCCGGCCGCGGAACGTCTCCTGCATGAAGATCGCGGCGGCCGTGCCGATCAGCCAGCACAGGCCGACGGACAGGAGGGTGAACTGGCATGTCGTGAGGAAGGACGTGAGCAGTGCCTCGCCCACGGGGGCGTCGAAGTCGACCGCGAGCGTGTAGTTGTCCGACCCTGTCCAGGGGGCGGTGCTCCAGTCGCGGATGTAGAACTGGGTGAGTTCCTTGAAGCTCATGGCGATGCCGATGACCATCGGTATCAGGTGGACGAGGAGCTCCAGGACCAGAGCGGGGAGCAGGAGCAGGTACGGCAGGCCGATGGCCCGGAGCCGCCCTGGGCGGCGCGGACGGCGCGTCGCCCCGGGGTTGTGCTGCTGCGTGGTCCGCCCGCCGGTCTTCTCGATGGCGGTGGTGGTCATGAGGGTGTCCGCACTCACTTCTTGGGCATCTGCTGCTGGGCCTTCTCAAGCTTGGCCTTGACCGAGTCGGTGGTCACCGGCCGGCCGGCGGCCGCTTCGGCGAACAGCTCCTTGACGGCGGTGCCGACGACGGTCTCGAACTGCGATTCCTCGGGGACCTGCGGCAGGGCCGAGGCGCTGGTGGCGAGCGTGTCGCGCAGGACCGCCAGGGCCGGGGTGTTGAACGCCGGGTCCTGCTGCGCGGACTTGACCGGGGGGATGGAGCCGTAGGCCGTGTTGAGGATCTTCTGCTCCTCGTCGCCGGTCATGAAGTTGACGAACTTCACGGCGCCGTCGATGTTCTTGGTGTTCTTGAAGACGGCCATGTTGATGCCTGCCACCATGGAGTTGGTGGCCTTTCCGGAGCCCGGGGTGCCGGACGGGACGGGCGCGGGGGCGACGCCCCACTCGTCGTCGCTCATGCCCTGGGCCTTGAAGGTGGCCGACGCGGTCTGCCACAGGACCATGGCGGTCTTGTCGTTGGCGAAGTCGCTCAGGGACTGGTTCTGCGCGTACTCGGCGTTGCCGGGAGCGACGATCTTGTTGTCGGCCATGAGGTCCACGTACTGCTTGACGGCGGCGACGGCGCCGTCGGAGGTGAAGTCGGCCTTGCCCTCGGGGGTGAAGAAGTCGGCGCCGTGCTGCTTTCCGAGGACGAAGACCTGGTGGATGTTGTTGGAGAGGTTGGAGCCCTCCACGCCGAGGGCGGCCTTGTCGTCCTTGGTGAGCCTCTTGCCGGTCTCGACCAGCTCGTCCCAGGTGGCGGGCGGCTTCTCGACGCCCGCGTCGGCGAACATCTTCTTGTTGTAGTAGAGCGCGTACGCCATGGAGTAGAGGGGGACGGCCGCCGGGTCCTGGCCCTGGGCGCCGGTGGAGCCGAGCGCCGACTCCACGAAGCGGTCCTTGCCGCCGATCTTCTCGAAGTTCTTCGCGTCCCACGGGAGCAGGGCACCGGTGGACTGCAGCGAGGCGCTCCACGTGTTGCCGATGTTGAGGACGTCGGGGCCCTGGCCGGAGGTCGCCGCGGTCAGGATCCGGTTGAGGAGGTCCGCCCACGGCACGACCTCCAGCTTCACCTTGATGCCGGTCTGCTTCTCGAACTTGTCGAGCTCGGGCTGGAGGACCTTCTTGTCCACCTCGATGCTGGCGCCCTGGTTGGAGGCCCAGTAGGTGAGCGTCCTGGGCTGCTCGTTCGAGCCGGACCCGCTGGTGGAACCCCCACCGCAGGCTGCCGCCGCGAGGACGAGGGAGAGGGTGGCGGCGCCGACAGCCGCGGCTCTGGTTTTGCGCATGGCTCTTGGGGTCCCTTTCCGGGGATGCTGAGCTGAGAGGGGGCGAGGGCGGTGCGGCCACTGGATGCCTCTCGGCTTAATTTATGATGTGAGTTAAACCTCAGGAGAAGTTCGCGTCAAGAGGTGCCGCACCGGTATGTTGCGGGGAGGACCTAGGGGAAGAGGGATGCACGGTGAGAGTGCGCAGCGGCCGTACAGTGCGTGACCTGCGGCGGGAGAACCGCACCGCGGTATTGCAACGGTTGTATTTCGACGGGCCGTTGAGCCGCTTCTCCCTCGGCCCGGCCACCGGGCTCAGCTCGGGGTCGGTCAGCAACGTGGTAGCCGAACTCGTGGCCGAGGGCTGGGTGGAGGAGGCCGGCAGCGTCGACTCCGCCGGCGGCCGCCCGCGCACCCTCCTGCGCATCAGGCAGGACAGCGCCTGCATGATCGGCGTCGATGTCGGTGAGACGCGCGTCCGGGTCGAGCTCTTCGACCTTGCCCTCACCGAACTCGCCCGGGTGGAGAAGCCGCTCAGCGTCGACGGTTCGCGCGGGCTGGACCGCTACGACGTCGCCGTCGTGGTCGCCCACGTACGCGAGGGCATCGAGGAGGTCGTCCGGCAGGCGGGCGTCGACCCCCAGCGGCTGCTCGGCGTGGGCGTGGGTGTGCCGGGCATCGTCGAGAGGGACGCGACGGACGGCGCCGTGGTCCACGGGCAGACGATCGGCTGGGACGCCGTACCGCTGGAGCGGCTCCTGCGCGAGTCCGTGCCGCTGCCCCCGTCCGTGCCGTACTACATCGACAACGGGGCCAAGACGCTCGGGCAGGCCGAGATGTGGTTCGGCGCCGGGCGCGGCGCCAGCAACGCGGTCGTGGTGCTCTTCGGCTCGGGCGTCGGCGCCTGCGTCGTCGACGACGACATGCGTCCCGGGCGCGCCGTCGAGTGGGGCCACCTGACGGTGCGCGTACGCGGGCGCCGCTGCCGCTGCGGCGCCCAGGGTTGCCTGGAGGCCTACGCGGGGGCGGAGGCGCTGCTGCAGCGCTGGGCGGAAGCCGGCGGCCGGCCGGCCCTGGAGGCCGGCGAGGAGGCGGCTCTGACCCAGATGCTCGCGGCCGCCTACCCCGCCGCGGCCGCGGACGGCGCCGTCCCGGAACCGGACGCGACCGCGCTGGCCGTGCTGGAGGAGACCGCCGAGTACCTGGGCGCGGGCTTCGCCGACCTGATCAACCTCTTCCAACCCGAGCGGATCCTCGTCGGAGGATGGGCCGGCCTTCAGCTCGGCGACCGCTTCCTCGCCACCGTACGCACCCACGCCGCCGCCTACGCCCTCACTTACCCGGGCTCCCGCGTGAGCATCGCCCTCGGCACCCTGGGGCCCGACGCCGTCACGGTCGGTGCGGCGATCCTGCCGCTCGCCGACTTCTTCGCACACGGCGGGCACCGGGAGCCGGCGGAGACCGAGGAGCCCGCGCCGGCCTGGGCATCGGCGCTGCGGGAGCGGGCCGCGCAGTAGCCCCGCGCGAGGCATCGGCGCTGCGGGAGCGGGGCGCGCAGTAGCCCCGCGCGAGGCATCGGCGCTGCGGGAGCGGGGCGCGCAGTAGCCCCGCGCCCGTGCCGGCGCCCGTGCCGGCGTCCGCGCTCGCCGGCCGGGCCCCGGTCCCGCCGTTGTACGAGCCCCTCGTGCCCGGGTCCGGCCCGTGTTCAGCCGTCCACCCCGAGCGGTGCCTGCCAGGCGAAGTCCCCGGCCGACCGCCCCACCATGAGGCGGTACGCGCCCGGTTCGACGCGCCACGCCCCCTCGTGCGAGGACCAGTGCCGGACGGCCCGGCCGGGGACGACCACCTCGGCGGTCGCCGTGTGCCCGGGGTCCGCGTGGACCGCCGCGTGGCCGACGAACCAGCATGCCGGACGTTCCACGGCGGACTCCGGGCGCGCCATGTACACCTGCACGACCTCGCGACCCGCCCGCGCCCCCGTGTTGCGTACCCGGACCCGTACGGCGAAGGAGGCGCCCGCCTCGATCCGCTCCGGCGCACACACCTCCTCGTACGCCCACGTGGTGTAGCCGAGGCCGTGGCCGAACCAGTAGGCGGGCTCCCGCGAGGCGCGGTGCCAGGCGCGGTACCCGATGTGCAGGCCCTCCGCGTAGTCGAGCCGGCCCCCGACGGGCCGCGTACGGGTGACGGGCGCGTCGGCGAGGGAGGCCGCCCAGGTGGTGGGGAGCCTTCCCCCCGGCTCGCTGCGGCCGAACAGCACGTCGGCGAGGCCGGCGCCGGCCTCCTGGCCGGGGAACCAGGCGAGCAGCAGGGCACCCACCTCGTCGCGCCAGGGCAACTCCACCGGTCCGCCGCTGTTGACGATGACGACGGTGCGCGGGTTGGCGGCGGCGACCGCGCGGACGAGCTCGTCCTGCGGGTGTCCGAGGGAGAGGTCCGCGCGGTCGCTGCCCTCCGTCTCGCTGTGCTCGGTCGTACCGACGACGACCACCACCGCCTCCGCGCCGCGTGCCGCCTGCGCGGCGTCGGCGGTCGCGGCCGCCGCGTCGCGTCGCGGAGGCGCCGCGGCGACGACGGTGGCCCGTCCGGCGTCGGCGACGAGTTCGCGGCGGGCGACGAGGTGGACGGTCCGCCCCTCGGTCAACGGGGTCCGTACGGCGTGGAGCGGAGGCATGACGTGCACGATCGCCGGATCGTCGCTCTCGCGGGGAAAGACCCCGTCGAGCAGGGGGCGCCCGTCGATGTCGAGGGTGATCCGCCCGAAGCCGCCGACGGCGAGGGTCCATGTCCCGCTGGTCTCGGGGCACAGCAGCGCGCTGATCTCCACCGTGTGCGCGCCGGGAACGTGATCGGGTTCCAGCTGCCGGCCCGACAGGCGGTGCTCGGCGTACAGTTCGCGGCCCTCGGCGTCCAGGCAGCGCACGAGGACACCGGGTTCTCCCGATCGCGGGTCGGTGCAGCGGTCGGTGCCCAACGGCGAGGGGGGCACGTCCAGCGAGGGCCCCGGCGCGTACACCACCCGTGCGCGCCCCTCCAGTTCGGCGCGGATGCCGTCGAGCGGTGTGACGGCTCCCGCGGGGAAGACTCCCGCGCTGCCGCCTCCCTGGAGGCGGGGCGACGCAGCGTGCTCGCCGATGACGGCGACGGTCCGCACGGTGGCGGGGTCGAGGGGGAGCACCCCTTCGTTGCGTACCAGTACCGTTCCGGCCGCGACCGCGCGGCGCAGCAGGCGGCGCGCCCCGTCGGCCCCCGGGGCGGGGCGGGGGCGGGGGCCGGCGTCGAGGGCGCCGACGCGGACCGCGAGCCTGAGCAGGCGTCGCACCTTGTCGTCGACGGCCTCCTCGGGCACCCGGCCGTTCTCCACGGCACGCGCCAGGTGGGTCGCCCAGGGGCTGTCGGGTCCGGGCATGGCCAGGTCGAGGGCGGCCCGTGCCGGTTCCTCCGCGGTGCGGACAGCGGCCCAGTCGGAGACGGCGACCCCGTCGAAGGCCCATGCGCCCTTCAACGGCTCGGACAGCAGCGGGTGGGCTGTCATCGTGGTGCCCGCGACGCTGTTGTAGCCGGCCATGACCAGCCATACCCCGGCTTCCACCGCGGCCTCGAAGGGCGCGAGGTACACCTCGCGCAGCACGCGTTCCGCGGCATGGACATCCACTGTGAGGCGTTCGGTCTCGGAGTCGTTGGCGACGAAGTGCTTGGCTGTGGCGGCGACTCCGCGGGCCTGGATCCCCGCGATCAGGGCCGCACCGGTACGGCCGGTCAGCTCCGGGTCCTCGGAGAAGCACTCGAAGTGGCGGCCCGCCAGCGGGGAGCGGTGCAGGTTCAGGGTGGGGGCGAGTACCACGTCGACGCCCTTGCGGGTCGCCTCGGCCGCGAGCAGGCCGCCGAGCTCCCTCAGCAGTTCCTCGTCCCAGCAGGCGCCGAGCGCCGACGCCGAGGGCAGCAGGACGGAGGGGCGGCGTTCGTCCCACGCCTCGCCCCGCACGCCCGCCGGGCCGTCGGAGCAGACCATCTCCCTGAGTCCGATCGACTCCTCGCCGGCCGTCCGCCACGTCGTGGAGCCGGTGAGCAGGCGCACCTTCCGCGCCAGGTCCAGCTTGCCGATCAGCCGGTCGAGCATGTCGTCGGGCATCTCGTCTGGCATCTCGTCGGGCATCTCGTCGCGCCTGTCGTCGGGCAGGTCGTCGCGCATCGCTACCTCGTGCTTCTCTCGTGCGGAGCCCGTCCGCCCGGGGCCGGTCGGGCCGCCCTGATGGTGGTCGCCCCGCCCGCGCGGCGCGGAGCGGGCATGCGGTGCCCGGCCGACCCCGTACGGGG
>NZ_JBHXRU010000006.1:0-4635 GCF_042716255.1 Streptomyces sp. NPDC058662
ACGGGCGGGGCCGCCCCCCCCCGGGGGGGGTGGGGCGGCACGGCCCGTTCTCGTATCGGCTGGGCGTCAGACCAGGCGGGCGACGCCGTCGGCCTTGGCGGCGGCCGCGACGGCCGCCGAGACGGCCTCGGCCACGCGCGGGTCGAACGGCGACGGGATCACGTAGTCGGCGGCGAGCTCGTCACCCACGACACCGGCGATGGCGTCGGCGGCGGCGATCTTCATGCCCTCGGTGATCCGGGTGGCGCGCACCTTGAGGGCGCCCGCGAAGATTCCCGGGAAGGCCAGCACGTTGTTGATCTGGTTCGGGAAGTCCGAACGGCCCGTCGCCACGACCGCCGCGTACTTGTGCGCGACGTCCGGGTGGACCTCCGGGTTCGGGTTGGCCATGGCGAAGACGAACGCGTCCTTCGCCATCGAGGCCACCGCCTCCTCCGGGACCGTGCCGCCGGAGACGCCGATGAAAACGTCCGCGCCCGCGAGGGCCCGCTCCAGCGAACCGGTCTGCCCGGTCTTGTTGGTGAGCCCCGCGATCTCCGCCTTGACGTCCGTCAGGTCGGAGCGGTCCGCGGAGACGACGCCCTTGCGGTCGGTGACACAGACGTCACCGATACCCGCGTCCACCAGGATCTTGGCGATGGCGATGCCCGCCGCGCCCGAGCCCGAGATCACGGCACGCAGGTCGCCGAGGGTGCGCCCGGTCAGCTTCGCCGCGTTGCGCATCGCCGCCAGCGTCACGATGGCCGTGCCGTGCTGGTCGTCGTGGAAGATCGGGATGTCCAGCCGCTCCTGCAGCCGCCGCTCGATCTCGAAGCAGCGGGGAGCGGAGATGTCCTCCAGGTTCACCCCGCCGAAGGACGGCGCCAGGCGGACGACGGTCTCGATGATCTCGTCCGTGTCCTTGGTCGCCAGCGCGATCGGAACCGCGTCGACACCGCCGAACTGCTTGAACAGGATCGCCTTGCCCTCCATCACGGGGAGGGAGGCCTCAGGGCCGATGTCACCGAGCCCCAGCACGGCCGTACCGTCGGTGACGACGGCGACCACGTTGGACTTCCAGGTGTACTCGTTGACGAGCTCGGGCTGTTCGGCGATGGCGCTGCAGACCTTCGCCACGCCCGGCGTGTACGCGAGGGACAGGTCGTCCTTGTTGTGGACCGGCACAGTGGCCTGAATGGCCATCTTGCCGCCCCGGTGCAGTGCGAACACGGCGTCCGGGTTGTTGTCCGTCACGCTGTCGCTGCGAGGATTGACGATCTCCGCTGCCACTTGATGGCCCCTTAAGTCTTTGAATCGTGAGGGTTGGCCACTCCTGGTTAAGGGGTGGGCAGGCACCGCGTCCGTACTCCGCATCGGCGGTTGGCCCGCCTCCGCGAAGGGGAGGTTCGTACGCGCGGGCGCGCCGCACGCGCGCCCTGAGCCCCGGATGAGGGGTGTAAGGATCTGTTCTACCCGAAGAACGCTCACCCAGACGAGTCGATTCCGGCTCGACCATAAGCCTCTTGTCCTGGTTTTGGTTAAAAGTCCAAGAGCCTGTGCTCGATGGCCGAGACGGGCCGCAAAAAGTGAGCCGTACGGGGCCTGGGGCGGCGCATCGTCCTGTCCGGTGATCTCTTCCCCGCAGGCATGGTGGGTACCGGGGGTCGCCCGTTATCTGATTTTGACCTGATGGGCAGCCTGAATGCGCCAGTCCGAATGGCAAGATGCCCCTAATCACACAAGGTCGCGACACTCGATGGTGCGTGCCCGACCACTCTCGGATGCTTTTCCACCTGTCGGAGGAACCGCTCATGACCGCAAGCACCACCCGTCGTACGACCGCCGCTCGGTCCCGGATCGCCGCGGTCGGCGCGATCGCGGTCGCGGGCGCCCTGATGCTCACCGGCTGCGGTGACCAGACCGACGGGGCCTCCACGACCCCCTCGGGCCAGGCGAACAGCACCGCGCCGCTCTTCGCGAAGCTGCCGAAGAAGATCCAGGACGCCGGCGTGATCAAGGTCGGCACGGACGCGACGTACAAGCCGATGGAGTTCACCGAGGGCGGCAAGATCGTCGGCGTGGACCCCGACATCGCGGCGGCCATGGAGAAGCAGCTCGGCGTCAAGTTCGCCTTCGAGTCGGGCACCTTCGACACGCTGGTCGGCAGCATGCAGACCGGCCGCAGCGACGTGGTCATGTCCTCGCTGACCGACACCAAGGCCCGTCAGGAGGGCCTGGACGACAAGGGCGCCAAGACCGGTGCCGGTGTCGACTTCGTCGACTACTTCTCGTCCTCCACCGCCATCCTGGTCAAGAAGGGCAACCCCGAGGGCATCAAGACCCTCGACGACCTGTGCGGCAAGAAGGTCGCCGTCCAGCGCGGCACCACCTACGAGACGGTTGCCAAGACCCAGGCCGAGAAGTGCAAGACGGACGGCAAGGGCGAGCTCTCGATCGAGTCCTTCCCGACCGACGCCGAGGCCCAGACCCGCGTGAAGGCCGGCGGCGCCGTCGCCGACCTCAACGACGCCCCGGTCGCCGCGCACATCGCGAAGGAGGCGGGCGGCGGCAACGACTTCGAGGCCATCGTCACCCCGAGCGACGCCGGTTTCTTCGGCATCGCGGTGGACAAGAAGAACACCGAGCTGCGCGACGCGCTCAAGGAAGCCCTCGACGCGGTCATCAAGGACGGCACGTACAAGGCCGCCCTGGACAAGTGGAACGCGGGCTCCGGCGCCGTGACCGAGGCCAAGATCAACGCAGGCTCGTGACCTCCGCGCATACCGCAGCACACTGAAGGGCAGTCACTGTGACTGACAAGCTCGACAAGGTCCCGGACCCGGCGGACACCCCGCCGGCCGGGGCCGTCCCCCCCGAGGCGATCCGCGCCATCCCGGTCCGCCACTACGGCCGCTGGATCAGTGCCGTGGTCGTGATCGGCCTGGTCCTGGCGCTCGCGATCGCCTTCTCGCAGGGCAACGTGCGCTGGGCGACCGTGCCGGAGAAGCTGTTCGACCCCACCATCCTGCGTGGTGTCGTCAACACCGTCTGGATCAGCGTCGCCGCGATGGCCCTGGGCCTGGTGCTCGGCGTTCTCTTCGCAGTGATGCGGCTCTCGAAGAATCCGGTGACCAGCACCATCGCCTGGTTCTACATCTGGCTGTTCCGCGGCACCCCGGTGTACGTACAGCTCCTCATCTGGTTCAACCTCGCGCTGATCTTCCCGATCCTGAACCTCGGTTTCTACAAGGACGAGATGACTCAGGTCATGACGCCCTTCCTGGCCGCCCTGCTGGGTCTCGGCCTCAACGAGGGCGCGTACATGGCGGAGATCGTCCGGGCCGGAATCCAGTCGGTCGACGAAGGCCAGAGCGAGGCCTCGCACGCGCTTGGCATGACCCGGATGCAGACCATGCGCCGCGTCGTGCTCCCGCAGGCCATGCGGGTGATCGTGCCGCCGTCGGGCAACGAGTTCATCAACATGCTCAAGACCTCGTCGCTCGTCGTCGCCGTGCAGTACTTCGACCTGCTGCGCGCGGCCCAGGACATCGCGTCCACGTCGTTCGCGGTGATGGAGATGTTCTTCGTCGCGTCGATCTGGTACCTCGCCCTGACCAGCGTGTTCAGCGTCGGCCAGTACTACCTGGAGCGCCGCTACGCCCGCGGTGCGCTCCGCTCGCTGCCGCCCACGCCGTTGCAGAAGATCAAGGCGAAACTGTCCAGCTTCTCGAACAGCAAGGCGGTGGCCTGATGACGACTGCCATGGTGAAGGCCGAGGGCGTCCACAAGTCCTACGGCGCGGCGCACATCCTCAAGGGCATCGACCTGGAGGTCGCCCCGCGTGAGGTGTTCTGCCTGGTCGGTCCGTCCGGCTCGGGCAAGTCGACGTTCCTGCGGTGCATCAACCACCTGGAGCAGGTCAACGCCGGACGGCTGTACGTCGACGGCACCCTGGTCGGCTACCGGCAGAAGGGCGACAAGCTCTACGAGCTCAAGGACAGCGAGGTAGCGGCGCAGCGCAAGGACATCGGCATGGTGTTCCAGCGCTTCAACCTCTTCCCGCACATGACGGCCGTGGAGAACGTCATGGAAGCCCCGGTGATGGTCAAGGGCGAGAGCAAGTCCGTGGCGCGCGAGCGCGCGGCGAAGCTCCTGGACCGCGTGGGTCTCGGCGACAAGGGCGGGAACTACCCCTCGCAGCTGTCCGGCGGCCAGCAGCAGCGGGTGGCCATCGCCCGCGCGCTGGCCATGGAGCCGAAGCTGATGCTCTTCGACGAGCCGACCTCCGCGCTCGACCCGGAGCTGGTGGGCGACGTCCTGGACGTCATGCGCGACCTCGCCGAGTCGGGCATGACCATGATCGTCGTCACGCACGAGATGGGCTTCGCCCGCGAGGTCGGAGACAACCTCGTCTTCATGGACGGCGGAGTGGTCGTCGAGTCGGGCCACCCGCGCGAGGTGCTCGGCAACCCGCAGCACGACCGCACGAAGGCATTCCTCTCCAAGGTGCTGTAGTCCGGCGGTCGTGCGGGGGCCCCCCGGGGCCCGCCCCCCCCCCCCCCCCCCCCCGGGCCCCCCGGGGCCCCCCCCCACCCCCCCCCCCGGGCGCCCGGCCCGCCCCCGGCGTGGCGGGGGGGGTCGCAAAACCAACAACAA
>NZ_JBHXRU010000006.1:4645-6638 GCF_042716255.1 Streptomyces sp. NPDC058662
TCCAGTCGGTGGCGCGGGCGCGCGCGGCGCAGCACCTGGACCGCGTGGGACTCGGCGACACGGGCGGGAACTACCCCTCGCAGCGGGCCGGCGGCCAGCAGCAGCGGGGGGCCACGGCCCGCGCGATGCCCGAGGGGCGGTACGGATCTCCGTACCGCCCCTCGGGCGTTCGCCGGTCCGGGCCCGGGGGTGGCGGGAGGGTCTCGAAGTCCCTACCTGAGTCCTAGGACCGGATCGACGCCTGTACTCGCGGCTTCCGGGAACCGCTGGCGGGCGCGGTCCGTAATACTTCGTATCCGTCTCAGCTGTTACCGAGACGCCAAGCCCGCAGCCGTAAGGACTACAAGTGGAACTGGCCCATTACTCGGACTACGCCGTGCGCCTGGTCAACACCGAGGAGCCGGCCCGCAACAAGGACTCGCTCACCTCGGTGGACGCCGTCCGCGCCCTGTTCGGCGCCAGCGTGCAGATGGCGCGGCGGGTCACGGACACGGACGTCACCCGCTTCCGCAACGTCCGCGGCCGGCTGCGCAACGTCTTCGAGGCCGCCGACGGCGGCGACCACGTCCTCGCCGTCGACCTGCTGAACTCCCTGCTCATGGAGTTCCCCGTCAGCCCCCAGGTCTCCGGCCACAGGACCCTCGGCGAGGACGGCGCCCCCCACTGGCACATCCACCTCGCCGACCATCCCTCGAACGCCTCCGCGGGCTACGCCGCCATCGCGTCCATGGGCCTGGCCTTCCACCTCACCGAGCACGGCCCGGACCGCCTAGGGCTCTGCCAGGCCCCGCCCTGCCGCAACGCCTACCTCGACACCTCGACCAACCGCTCCCGGCGCTACTGCTCCGACCGCTGCGCCACCCGGGCCAACGTGGCCGCCTACCGCGCCCGCAAGCGCCTGGAGGCCGAGGAGTCCGCCCGCAGCGGACGCAGCGCCGAGACCGCCCAGGACAGCCGCGCCCTCAGCGAGAGCTGACCCCCCGCAAGCGGCCGGAACCGCAGGACCGCCGTCGCCAGCACCAGCTCACCGGGCACCGGCCCGTAGTCGGTGCTGTCGCCGCTCGCGTTGTACGGATTGTCGCCGAGCACCCACCAGCCGCCGCCCGGCCGCCGCTCGACCGCCCGCTTGACCACCAGCAGGTCCTGCTGGAAGGGATGGCGCAGCACCACCACGGCGCCCGGCCGGACGGCGCCCCCGTAGCGGACCAGCAGCCGGTCGCCGTCGACCAGCGTGGGCACCATCGAGGGCCCCGCCACCTCCACCACCTCGAACCGCCCGCGCCGGCGCGCCCTGTCCACCATGCGTGTCCTTTTCGTCACCCCCGCATGCTGCCGCACCGCCCCGTACATTCGCTCACCGGTCCCGCCGCGACCCTGGACTTTTGTCCTAAGCCCACGGGGGCGCCCGCGAAATGCGCTTCCCCAGCGAGTAATCTCCCCCTTGAGAAGACGATCACGAGGAGGACACACCCCATGCTTTCCCGCCTCTTCGCCCCCAAGGCGAAGGTCTCCGCCCACTGCGATCTCCCGTGCGGCGTGTACGACCCGGCCCAGGCCCGCATCGAGGCCGAGTCCGTCAAGGCCGTCCAGGAGAAGTACCAGGCCAACGACGACGCCGACTTCCGCGCGCGCGCCATCACCATCAAGGAGCAGCGCGCCGAGCTGGCCAAGCACCACGTCTCGGTGCTGTGGAGCGACTACTTCAAGCCGCCGCACTTCGAGAAGTACCCGCAGCTGCACACCCTGGTCAACGACACCCTGAAGGCCCTGTCGGCCGCCAAGGCGTCGAACGACCCGGCGACCGGCCAGAAGGCCCTCGACCTCATCGCCGAGATCGACCGCATCTTCTGGGAGACCAAGGCCGCCTGAGCCTTCGCCTCCGCACTCCGTACGCCGGCGGGGCCCGTCCCCAGGTGTCGGGCCCCGCCGGGAGTGCGCGTTGTTCGCCGCCGCCTGCCTAGGGCGGGATCCTCCTCGCCGAGGCCGTGCTAGC